>JADJPK010000019.1 GCA_016713305.1 Betaproteobacteria bacterium | reverse complement strand
CCTCGTGATCCGCGCCATAGGTGTGCCCAGGAAAGAAGAAACCCCGCCGCAGCGGGGTTTTTCTGGCCGACCGCCTTGCCGACGCCATTCTCGATGCCTTTCTGACGGGCGCAACCAGCCCTGGCAGCGAAGCCCGGCATTGCCGCGCTTCACCCGCGTTCTTCGCTCCGAGTGCCGAGCCTGCGAAGGCGGCGGTGCACGCCGTCCGCTATCTGGTCGAACAGCTTGCCGGAAAAGTCATCCGGCAGCGTGGCAGCGAGGGCGTCGAAGGCGCCAGGGAGAGCGGTCACGAGTTCGTCCTGGACCTCGTCGACGACGGACTTTCCGATCCCTGCAGCATGCGCCGTCTGTTCGAAGTGGCGCGGCTCGATCTCGTTGATCACATAGTGGCGGTTCTTGCCGACGGCCATCGACATTCGGAACTGCCGGAGAGTGATCCGAGAGGCATCGACGAGAGGCTGCGCGGAAAGGATGTCGTAGAGCGGAGCCAGGCGAAAGCGTCCTCCGCGAAGCAGATGGATACTGAAATTCTTTGCGTGGCCGTCGGTGGCGCCAAGGAGCCAGAAGAACAACTGCGCCTTGAGGAACAGGCGGCGGTCTTCGGCCGGCTGGTCGCTTGCCTCGAGGAGCGCGGAGCAAGGCGGCGATCCCGGGACCGCCATCCGATTCGTACTTGCGGCTGGGCATGACGCCAGCCGCCTGGCAACCGTCTTCCTGCGGCAGGCGAAGGAGGCGGCCATCACTGGTCCACAGCCGATCGAGCGCTTCAACGACGAGCGTGCGGATGCCATCGAAAGTGGCGATCTCCGCGCGCGCGCAAGGAAGTCCGATTGCACTGCAAGGCGCAGCAGGCAGAGATACTCGTTGTCGACACTGTCCGACAGGTCCATGCCGCTCGCGAGCTTGCCGATCGCGGGCTTGAGGATGTGAGTGGTCGCGGTAGCGCCGTGCGGCAGGTGCCACTGGTCGTGCCACCACAGGAGGGCGGTCTTCTCCTGCGCGCCCGCAAGCGAAATCCGAAAGGCCTCATCCGTCGTGACACCGAGCGGGGCAGGGCCGAGATTGCCAAGGATCGCCGCGATATCGGCATCGGCAAGCCTGGTCCCCGCAATGTGGGCCGGTGTGCCGGGGTCGGCTTTCTCAGGCACGAACTGAAGAGCGCCCACGCAATCGCGGCCGATGGTACCGAGCAGGCTGAATGCGTCGCTGCCCGCCGCTTGGGTGCGCGCGGCGAGGCGATTGCGGATCTCGGTGTTGTCTGGAAGAAGGTTTTCGAAGACGGCGAGAACCGGCTCGCCGAGATAGCGATCCTCGCGCAGCGGCAGCGAGAGCGAGACCGGCAGCGCCTTGTCCCAGGCGAGCCAGTACGCGTCATACCGAAAATCCACAGCACCGCTGCCCTCGCGCCGAAGCTGGCCCACGCGGCGGCCGTTCAGGTAGACGTCGAGCGGTATGTGGGTGCGAGGACGTCCGGCCATCAGAACATGTCCTCGATCTCACGGGCCGAGCCCTGGTCCGCGGCCCTCACGACCAATTCCAGGTCAAGGGCCGCGAGCGCCGCAAGGAGTGTTTGCACGCGTGTGGCGTTCTCTCCGGCTTCGAGGCTCGATACCGTGGCCTGGCGCAGACTCATGCGCGCGCCAAGCTCGCCCTGCGTCCGCCCCGCGCGCTTGCGCTCCCGGCGGATGGCGGCGCCGAGTTGCTTTTGGGTGCGGGCGATCTGTTCCCTGCCGATTCCTCCTTGATCTTCACTATGCGGACGGCGTATATTTGTCAATATACGCGAGCGCATTAAGTCTGGGTATTCGGCTAAGCGTATGGTTTGATGATGGTGTTTCGCGCGGCAGAGTCGGAAAGTCGGTCGGCCCGCTTTCTCGCGAGGCAGGTGGTCGCCCGTGGTTGGGCAAGAAAATGCCTGGTCCAGATCGCCTAAGCCATCGGCGTGGCCGAGCCGGTGAGCTATCTGGTGGAGACGTTCGGCACCGGACAGCGCAGCGCCGACGAGATCGTCAGCGCACTACAAGACGAGATCGACCTCACGCCGGCCGGGATACTGAAAACGCTGGATCTGCGGTGGCCGATCGATGAACTGACGACGACTGACGGGCACTTCGGGAGGCAGAGGGGGGAGTTTTCTTGGGAGAGGGAAGTGACGACAGGCTGAACTTCCCGGAGGCGGTTCGATCGGTGCGCCGCCTATCTTCGGCCGCCGCATCGACTCGCGCCATTGGTCTGTCCAGAAAAGAAGAAACCCCGCCGCAGCGGGTTTCTCCGTGGCAGAACTGACCGGCCGATCAAGACGCTTGTTTCTTGCGACGAGCCATGAATCCCATCAGTCCCAGACCGGCCATCAACATGGCGTACGTTTCCGGTTCTGGCACGGGCAGCGGGGTGCCCTGCCAGTTCGTCACGTAAGGCAGATCATTGATGAGTTCTGCTGCACGATGCCGGTGTTCTGGAGGCCATGCGAAAAGGCGAAGTCGAGGCTCACGTTCTCGGCAAAGTAGGGCATGACGAAACCGATTTCCGCCCCGTGTCCGACCAGGACCACGATTCCGTCCTCGTCCTTGTGCTGATTGATGATCTCGTTCCACGCCGGAATGACGCGTGCCGCCATGTCATCGAGCGATTCCGCATTGGGCAGGTTCGCCTTGGCACCGGTATTTCCCGCGGCCCAGGCGCCGATGACGGCGAAAGGATTGACGGTGGCCAACTCTTCGAGGCTCGTGACGTCACCGATGTACCACTCGTTGGTCCGGGCGTCTGCGATGGGCGTGAGGCCAAACGCAGCCGCTGTGGGCGCAATGGTGAGCTGGGTGCGCTGATAGGCGCTGGTATAGAGGGTGGTGATGTCGTAGCTTGCCAGCACAGTTTGCAGGTTGAGCGCCTGCTGTTGGCCCAGCACCGTCAACGGCGGGTTCAGGAATTCCTGAACCGTGGTCGCCGTGCCCGCATTCGCCGTGCTTTCGGCATGACGGATGAAAAGGAAGTCAGCGGCGGAAGCGGGTACCGCCTGGAGCGCCGCGAATACGAGAGTACCGATAGACAGCGTCTTGCGCATTGTTCATCTCCCCGATGGCAATTGAGTCACATGCAAGCGCACGCATCGCAAGAACGTTGGATGGTGAGCTTGTGTGCTTCGCCATCGTAGCCAGCCATCTTGGCTAGAGCATGGCAACGCATGGGATGGCGGAAGATCCGAGTGGACTATGTTGAAGATGGGCTCGGATCGAGCGAGGCATGCGCTCGTTTGCTTGTGGGTTCGCGTCGTCCCTGTGCAGTTCGGCACCGGCTCGGTCGTGGGTCAAACCGACGGGTGGCGGTACGAGTTCGCGCTAAGGGGTATCCGTTACACGGTCTTGCTGTTCGGGTGGTCGTCAATGAAGCGCTCCGTCCTCTGGCTGCGGCGCTGCGCCTGCGGAGCCGTCGCGAAGACGTGCCGCCGGACCCTGAGGCTATGAGAAAGCGTCTGACTTCAGTTCCTGTTTGAGACTGCCTATCATATGGTGCAATTTTGGCTTCATAAGAAAGGCAGCCATCTGATGGCAACCGTCGCTGGGACCCCGCCCCGAGCAGGACGCTACATCACCCGCCCTGTGGGCTGTCCGGCCTCATGCGTGCACTCCTGCCGCCGCAGCGTGCACCCAGCGGCGAGCTGTAGGCCGCGGTGGTCCAACGGTCGGTTACAAGGCCGAGTTTTGGCCGATGGCCGACGCCACTTTCATCGCCGATGTGAAGACGCAGACGAATTCCGTCGACGATGCCTTGCGTGCAGGCACGTTGGCCGCGTCGCCCTCAACGAACAAATGCGGCGCCTGCGACTACCGCGGCATGAGCACCGCCGGCCGCTCGGCGTCAAAGTGCTGACTTCCTAGACGCGCCGCCCATGCTCCTGACCATCGCCGAGTTCCGCGAAGCCGTACGTTCCGATCGGCCTGCGCTGATCGCCGCGCTCAAGTCCGCCACCGGCCGGGGCGGTGATGACGAGCGCGAAGCGTGGGAGTCCTCGCTGCCGGCACTCGCCGAAGTGCTGGCGGCGCCTGCGCTAGGGCCGCTGCACCTGTACCTAGGTGGCCACGGCTACCTGGCGCTGGAGTATCAGCTCCCGGCGGCATCTTCTTGGTGCGACGTCGTGCTGCTCGGCCGCGGCGCATTCAAGCCTTCGGTCGTCATCGTTGAACTGAAGCACTGGATCACCCGCGGCGACCGACCCGGCCCTGCCGAGGGGCTCATGGAGCGGGCCGGCTCCATCGCGTTGCACCCGGCCGACCAAGTCCGCGGCTACACCGAGTACTGCCGGCGATTCCACTCCGCCGTGCAGGACCAGCGCGCCGATGTGCGCGGCTGCGTGCTGTTCACGCGTGACTACTTCGCCGAAGCCTATGCCGATCCACCCAACGATACACTGGTGCGCGACTACCCCTGCTTCACGCTCTCGCCTAACGTCGTGCGGGAAGTGTGGCCTGTATACCTCGCGCGGACGCTGAAGGCGCCCGACGAGCAGTTTGCCCACGCGTTCGTGGCCGGCCGCTACCGGCAGGACCGTGGCTTCGTGCGCCAGATCGGCGCGCAGATCCGCGACCGCGCGAACAGCCCTTTCGAACTGCTCGATCATCAGCGCCGGGCATTCGCCCTCGTCCGCGCGCGGCTCGAGTCGGAAGTGCTCGGCCGCAGTTCCCCGCGCAAGCAGGTAATCGTCATCCAGGGTCCGCCGGGGTCGGGCAAGTCGGTCTCGCGGCGCGCATCTGGTCCGCGCTCGTCACCGACGAGCGGCTGCCGGAAGGTGCCGCCGTTCTTACCACCACGTCCACGGCGCAGACTAGTAACTGGTCGAAGCTCTTTCAGGTGGCCGGCGACGCCCAAGCTGCCAGCGGCGTCGTCAAGCGTGCTGCGAGCTACGTGCCGCTTACCACGCAAACGCTCGGTAGGCTGCGCCGCCAGCACGGCGCCGCCTTTGCCAGCGACGCCGCGGCATGGCGCGACAACGTCCAACTGCTGCGCGACTGGGGTGTGCCGTTCCAGGACGGCGCCTGCGACGAGCAGTACCTCGTCTCGGTAGTCGACGAGGCCCATGCCCTTATCAACCCCGAGCACTCGGAAGGGCGCGGTCAGTTCGGCTTTGCGCCCACCTTCGGCCCACTGGCTTGGCACATCATCCGGTGCTCCACGGTGTCGATCTTCCTGCTCGACGTCGAGCAGGGTTTCCGCGACCGCGAGAACACCACGCTCGCCGACATCCGCCGCTGGGCCGAGGAGCTCGGTGCCGAAGTGGGCGAGCCGATCTCGCTGCAAGGGGCGCAGTTCCGCTGCGCCGGCTCGGCCGACTACGTGGACTGGCTCGAGGGCCTGCTGCGCGGTGAGGCGCCGGAGAAACTGGCCGCCCTGGCCCGGCGGTGGCGCGGCGTGTTCGACGTTCAACTCGCCGATACCCTTGCCGAACTGGAGCAGCGCCTGCGCGATTGCGTCGACAACGGTCGCACCGTACGGCTGCTGGCCAGCTACGCTCGCAGGTGGAACACCAAAGGCGCGGCGCGTCCGCACGCCCTGCCCGCCGCGCAGCAGGATTTCCACGAGCCGTACCTGGACGCGTCGGGCACGCGGCGGCACTGGAGCAAGGTCTGGAACTTCATTCCCGGCGGCACCGACTACACCTGGTTCATCCAGCGCCGCTCGGCAGCCCGATGCACGCGGACCCGCTTTGCGAAGTGGGTTGCCCCTACGTTGTGCGCGGCTTCGACTTCGACACCGTCGGCGTGCTGTGGCTAGGCGACCTTGTCTGGCGAGGCAACCAGTGGCGCGCGGACGTCGCGCACGTGCACGATACGGGCCTCGACCGCAGCGTCAGTGCCGTGCGTGCCGAGGGAAACCCCGGTCAGGCGCACGAAAGACTGCGCGCCGCCCTTGCCCAGGCCTACCGTATCCTGCTCACCCGCGGCATCAGCGGGTGTCACGTGTGGATCGAAGACGCCGAGACCCGGGCGCACCTGTGTGCGTGTCTGGGCCAGACGAGCCACTGAATCAGGGCACGAGGACAGCCATGCCCTGACCCGAGGTCCCCACCAACAGGCCCGAGACAGCGAACCGCGAGCCGCGCACCCCTAGATCGGCCACACGCCGTCGCGAGAAGTTTCCGCGCGAATTTGTTTCTCGTGAAAGGGCCGTTGCATGCCGCGGGCGCGTGGCAGCGGCCCCAGCGACCGTCCATCCATTTCCGGGAGATGATGTGCATGCACCAGAAGTTTGCCTACGAGCAAGCGATCCTTCGCCGTCCGCAATTCGCGGCTACAAATTGCGATAGATCGCGAAGACGGCAGACCAATGCTCCGCTTGTCGTGAAAGGCGTTGTTAGGGCTGAGGCAAACGCCAACGGGAAGGCGACTTGGAATTGCGCATGAATGCCACTAAACCCGCAGAAGCGTGAGCTTCGGCGCGTAAAGCTTGAGCGACTGGATCGCGATACTGACGGCGGAATTCTTGGTGGGCAGTAGTGGGATCGAACCACTGACTTCTAAAGTGCTGTCGTGAGTCGCTGCCAGGCTGTTACATCTTCCGTTCGGACGGTCCTGGCGGAGCAGATGGGGTAACGAAGTAGGGCTCTGCGGGCCCTTTTGACGCCGTTTGACCGACCTCAACCGCCTATGCTTTAATTCGCCCCCTCTCGCGGCGGGCAGTTAGCTCAGCGGTAGAGCACTGCCTTCACACGGCAGGGGTCAGTGGTTCGATCCCACTACTGCCCACCACAATCCGCCGTTCGTAGTCCAGGTTTTCCTCTCGGCCCAGCATTTCAGGCTTGGCCATCTGTCTCGTCCAGGAATGTAAGCAGGGCCGCTCCCCAGAGGCCCTTACGTAGAATCGCGACCTTTCCCCGAAACAGACCCCTCGCATCATGATCCGAACCCGCTTCGCGCCCAGCCCCACGGGCTATCTGCACATCGGCGGCGCCCGCACTGCGCTGTTCTCCTGGGCCTATGCCCGCCGCCACGGCGGCAAGTTCATCCTGCGCATCGAAGATACGGATACGGAGCGTTCCACGGCGGCCTCCACCCAGGCCATTCTGGATGCCATGGATTGGCTGGGGCTGGACTACGACGAGGGGCCGTTCTATCAGATGCAGCGGCTGGACCGGTACCGGGAGGTCGTGGAGCAGTTGCTGGCCTCCGGCCATGCCTACCGGTGTTATGCCTCGAAGGAAGAACTGGACACCATGCGGGAGCAGCAGCGGGCGGCCGGGTTGAAGCCGCGGTACGACGGCCGGTGGCGGCCGGAGCGCGCGCGGGGGAAGACACCGCCGGAGGGCGTGCAGCCGGTCATCCGCTTCCGCAATCCGGACGACGGCACGGTGACGTGGGACGACCTGGTCAAGGGCCCGATCAGCTTTGCCAATGAGGAACTGGACGACCTGGTGATCATGCGGGCGGACGGGGTGCCCACCTATAACTTTGGTGTGGTGATCGACGATTGGGACATGAACATCACGCACGTGATCCGCGGCGACGACCACGTGAACAACACGCCCCGGCAGATCAACATCTACCGCGCGCTTGGGGCCGAAGTGCCCCTGTTCGGGCACGTCCCGATGATCCTGGGGGAAGACGGCGAGCGCCTGTCCAAGCGCCACGGCGCGGTGAGCGTGATGCAGTACTTCGACGACGGCTATCTGCCGGAGGCGCTGAACAACTACCTGGCCCGCCTGGGCTGGTCGCACGGGGACGACGAGGTGTTCGGGTTGGAACAGCTGGTGGAGTGGTTCGATCTGGGCCACATCAGCCGCAGCCCCGCCAAGTTCAACCCGGAAAAACTCCTGTGGCTGAACGCGCACTACCTCAAGCAGGCAGGACGACGCGCGGCTGGCGGACCTGGTGACGCCCTTCCTGGCCAAGGATGGCTGCAAGACCGACGGCGGGCCGGATCTGTCCAAGGTCGTCGCGCTGCTCAAGGAGCGCGTGAGCACGATCGAGGAATTGGCCGACGCCGCCGTCTACTTCTACCGCCGGCTGGAACCGCAGCAGGCGATGCGCGAGCAGCACTATCTGGTAGGCGTGGGGACGGCAATGGATGCCTTGCGGGAACGTCTTCGGTCGGTGGACTGGGCGCGCGCCTCGATCGGCGAGGCCATCAAGACCACGGCCACGGAACGGGGCTGGAAGATGCCCAAGATCGCCATGCCGCTGCGGGTGATGGTGACGGGCGAGGCGCAGACGCCCGCCATCGATGCCGTGCTGGAACTGCTGGGCCGGCAGGAAACGCTGGCGCGCATGGACGCCGCGCGGTTGGGCGTACCCGATTGATCGCTTGTCAGGGGGCATTCACGTCATGAACTCGAAGCTGTTCTCTCCGTTGCAGATCGGTCCGGTCGAGCTGCCCAATCGCATCGCCGTCGCGCCCATGTGCCAATACAGCGGCCACGATGGCGTACCGGATCCGGACTGGCACACGCAGAACCTCATGAACCTCGCCATGACCGGCGCGGGGCTGGTGATGATCGAAGCCACGGCGGTTGAACGCCTGGGCCGCATCACCCACGGATGCACGGGGCTGTGGTCGGACGACACGCAGGCGGGCATGGCGCGCATGGTGGCCTCCGCCCGGCGCGTAGCATTGCCGTGCACGTGCATCGGCATCCAGCTGGGTCACGCGGGGCGCAAGGCCTCGGCGCAGCGGCCCTGGGAAGGCGGGCGCGCGTTGAGCCCGGCCGAAGATCCGTGGGGGACGATCTCGGCATCGGCCCTTCCGTTCGAAGCCTCGTGGCACACGCCCAGGGCGATGGACGAGGCGGATATCGAACGCGTGCAGACGGCATTCTCGAACTCGGCTCGGCGTGCCGTGGCCATCGGGCTGGACGCGATCGAGATGCACGCGGCGCACGGCTACCTGCTGCATCAGTTCACTTCGCCGCTGTCCAACCAGCGCACGGACCGCTACGGCGGATCGCTGGAGAACCGGTTGCGGATGCCGCTGGAGATCGCGCGGCGGATTCGCGAGGCCGTGCCGAAGTCCGTGGTGCTGGGTGCGCGCATCACGGGGACGGACTGGGCGGGGAACGGCGTGACGCCGGAAGAAGCGGTGCGGTTCGCTCGCGGGCTCAAGGACGTCGGCTTCGACTACGTATGCGTGTCGAGCGGCGGCATCTCGCTGGGCATTTCGATTCCGGTGGCAGCCAACTATCAGGTACACCTCGCCGAGAAGATCAAGCGCGAGGTCGGCATCGTGACCCGCGCGGTGGGGATGATCGTGCGGCCGGATCAGGCCGAGGAGATTCTCGCGGCTGGGCAGGCGGATCAGGTCGCCATGGCCCGCGCCTTCCTCGACAATCCGCGCTGGGTCTGGCACGCGGCGCAGAAGTTCGGTGCAGAGTTCTCCTACCCGCCGCAATACGACCGCGTACGGGCTAAAGGTTGGCCGGGGGCGGCTTTGCTGCGCCCGGTCGCTCCATGATCGAAAGGTAGTCTCTCGCCGGAGGCAGCGCATGGCGCCGTGGTCTCGTCGCAGTTTCTTGTTGGGTGCAACGGGGATGGTGGCGGGGAGTGCGCTGTCGGCTTTCACTCGGGCCGACGACCGTTACGACCTGCTCGTTCGCGGCGGACGCGTGATCGATCCGTCGCAGGGGCTGTCCGACGAGCGTGACATCGCCGTGCATCACGGCCGCATCGTGGAAGTCGCTTCGAATCTGCCGGTCTTCAGCGCGCGGCAGGTGATCGACGCCACGGGCAAGCTGGTCACTCCCGGCCTCGTGGATCTGCACGCCCACGTGTATCCGCAAGGCTCGGCGCTCGGTCTTCCGGCCGACGAGTTGGTGCCGTTCACGGCCACCACCACCTACGTGAGCGCCGGAGATGCCGGCGCCAACAACTTCTCGGCCTTCAAGCACTACGTCGCGGCGCAGTCGCGCTCGCGGCTGTTCGCCTTCTTGCACATCTCGTCCATCGGCCTGGCGGGTTTTCCGGTGGGGGAGATGCTGAATATCGACTACGCGGATGTCGATCTCGCGGCGAAGACGCTCGCGGAGAACCCGGAGATCCTGCTCGGCGTGAAAGTGCGGGAGTCCCGCAACGTCGTCGGCGCGAACCTGCTGGAACCGCTGAAGCGCGCCATCGCCGCGACGGAGCGCTCGGGTACGCAGGGGAGGGTGATGTGCCACATCGGCGATGCGCCGGGCGAACTGGAAGCGCTGCTGGATCTGCTGCGGCCCGGCGACATCCTCACGCACGCCTACAGCGGGGCCGGAAACGACACGGTCAAGGACGGCCACGTGCGCGAAGCCGCGCTGCGTGCCAAACAGCGGGGAGTGATCATCGATGTCGGTCACGGCGGTGGCAGCTTCGACTACGCGGTGGCGGAGGCCGCGCTGGCGGAGGGCTTCGGGCCGGACACGATCAGCAGCGACATCCACGCCGTGAGCGGCAACACGCCCGGCAAGCCTTACCTGCCCTGGGTGATGAGCAAGTTCCTGAACCTCGGGCTGTCGCTGGAGGACGTGATCGCCAAGGCGACGGTGCGGCCCGCGGAGATCATCGGGCGCGTGCCGCTGCTCGGGACGCTGCAGACAGGCGCCCCGGCGGACATCGCGCTGTTCGATCTGGTGGAAGGGCCGGTGACGTTCGTCGACACCAAGGGCGCGCAGCGGCGGGGTAGCCGGTACCTGAGCCCGGTCCAGACGATCCGTGGCGGGCGGCCCTTCGGGCGGCCGTATCCGTTGCCTTTCTCGTATCCGTGACGTCTGCACGGTTCCCGTGACGACGCGCTCAGCGCCGCTGACACATCTCCGCGATTGCTCTTCGCGGCGTTGTCCGTCTATCGTCGGGCGACTGCTTTCCACCCCGAGGTTCGTTCGATGCGTTCCCGAGTCCGCGCCTTCTTGCGCCTGTGTGTCGCTCTTGTCATCCCGCTGCTGTTCTCGTTGTCCGCCGATGTCTTCGCGCAGCGCGCGCCGAAGCCCGATTTCAGTGCGCTGTCCTGCGACAAGCGATGGGACACCTTGCTCAATTACTGGGCCGCGGAACAGCGGAAGAAGAAGGATCCTTGCACCGAAGCGCGGGAGCGAGTCGAAGCACAACGCGACCTGATGGTCGCGGCCGGCGTCTGCCCGGGGTTCTTCACCGTGGACCCTGCCGACGTCGGGCGATACGAAGCGTGGGAGCAGGAATCCTGCAGCGCTGCCGCAACGCCGCCCAAGGCGCCCGCGACGGGCAGCAGCACCTGTCCGGCGACGGTCCGGGTCGAGCAGCGCGAGGAATCCGTGCTCGCGTCGATCCACTCCTTCGGCTCGGCGAAGGTGGCGCTGGCGGAGGCCAGGCTGCTGGCGAAGCGGGACCCGTCGAACGCGGTCTATCAGAAGCTCGTGGCGGCCCTCGAGTGTCACGCGGCGGCGGAAGAGGCGGGAGAACAGACCCAGGCGAAGGACGCCTCGGCGCAGTCGAAGGCCAAGGATGCGGCGGACAAGTCGAAGAGCGCGGCCAACGCCCCGGGTGGCAACGCCGGCCGGCCCTCGAGCAGCGCGGCAGGGGGCGGGAAGAAGTCGTCGAAGCCTGTTGCCAACGGAGCCTTCCCCACCCCGCACTGCGAGTTCCTGTCCGACAAGTCGCTCCGGCACACGGCCGGACGCAAGTACTGCTTCAAGGGCGAGGCGTATGTCTGCCGGTCCCTGCTGCCGGCCGATCCCAACGAGGCGTGGCAGCGGGTGAGCGGCGGCTGCACCACGGGCGGCGGTGACGACGTCGTCGTCGCGGAAGACCAGTTCCGCCAACTCATGGGCGTGCTGGAGGGGTTGTCGGAATGAGCGCGCTGGGGAAATTCGGATCGTGGCTTGCGAGCGCCGTCCTGGCGTCGGCGTGTGCGGGCGCTGTCTCCGGTGCCCAGGCGGCCCCGTCGGAAGCCGAGGTGCTCGCCCGACTCAAGGCGACCGTAGGGCAGCAGGTGACAGGCGTGAAGCGCTTCATCCTGCCGGGCTGGTGGGAGATGACGGTCGAAGGGGCAGGCAAGGAAGACCGCTACTTCGGCACCGAGGATGGTCGCTTCGTGTTGCGAACCGACGTCTACAGGGCGCCCGCGCCGAAGATCAAGGGCTTCAAGGACAACGTGCGGGGCATCTCCCGCGCAGAGGCGCCCGGGCTGGTGCAGATGCTCATGGGCGATCCGGGCGCGCTTCCGGGCGTGGTGCTGTACACCGGGCCCAAGGCTGAGTTCATCGCGGGGGGGCAGCTCCTCGACTACACGCAACGCAAGGACCTCACGGCGGAGTACCTCGCCGAGGCGCAACGGGTCGATTGGACCGAGTTGCCCCGGTACACCGCGACCCGCGTGCGGATCGGGACCGGCGCGCGTGAGATCGCGGTCTTCATGGATCCCCTGGAGGGCTACAGCAAGCGGTTCTTCAACCTGCTCTCCAAGACTCCGGGGGCCGTGGTCTACGTCTTCTGGACGCCCTTCGGAGAGGCGGGCGCCAAGGTGGCGCAGAACGTCGTCTGCGCGGACGATCCCCCGAAGGCATTCCTTGCGCTGGTGCTGAAGAACGTGCAGCCGCCGGACGCGCGGGCCTGCAAGACGCCGATCGAGGAGCACAAGGCCTATGCCAGATCCATCACGGTCAATGGCTCGCCCACGTTGCTGTTTCCCGACGGCAGCCGCATCCCCGGCGTGCCGAGCCCGGAGAAGATGAAGGAACTTTTCGAATAGGGGGCCGATGGGTGCGAATCGACCCTGAAGGTTCGCGGGCTGCTGCCGTTAGAGGGGGCTGGCAGCACCGCGGATCCACCCCGTCGTTCACAGAAGCGAAGCGCCTCCGGCGGAGGCGGCCAGGGGCCCCGCTGGTGTTTCGATCAAGACATCGAGCGCGCTTACAGACCGCGTGAGATGGGACAGCATCACTCGAGGCCTTCACCATGTCCCTGAGCCCGAATCTCGTTGCGCGCCTGCGCGAAGTCGCCACGCTGGACCCCGAAGACATCACCGGCTGGATGCATCTGTACTCCAACGAGGCAGAGGCGATCCTGCGTCTGCTCGCCGAAGTCGAAACCCTGCAGGCTGTCCGCAGCCTGGTGCTGGAGCACAACGTGTCGGGTGCTGTCCTGCGCACGCTCCTGTCCCAGCCCACGGCCACGACACTCCAGGGCATCGAGACCGCGGCCCGGCAGAACGCCGAACTCGTCGAACGGTAACCGTTGCCGGGCGCCCGCGAGGGCGTGTCAGGGGATGTCCAGAACCTTGTGCGTCTGGACGCTCACGCGCCACTGCGGGTGCGCCAGGCAGTAGTCCACGGCCGCCCGCGTGTTCGCGCCGCGATCCGGGCCGTCCATCGGCTGCAGGAAGAAGTGGTCGAAGGGCAGGTGCGCGAAGTCTTCCGGCTGCGCCCCCGCCTGCGGGTAGACGAGTTTCAGTTCGTTGCCACGTTCAAGGACCAGTGGCGCGCCGGCCTTGGGGCTCACGCAGATCCAGTCGATGCCTTCCGGCGCAGGCTGGGTGCCGTTCGTCTCCACCGCGATCTGGAACCCTCGCGCGTGCAGGGCGTCGATCAACGCCGTGTCGAGCTGGAGAAGCGGTTCGCCACCGGTGCACACCACGAGCCGGCGGGCGCGAGTGCCGTCGCCCTGCCAGCAGGCCGCCACGGCATCGGCGAGATCCGCTGCGGTGCCGAATCGTCCGCCGCCCGGGCCATCCGTGCCCACGAAATCCGTGTCGCAGAACTGGCACACGGCCGTCGCACGATGACGTTCCTCGCCCGACCACAGGTTGCAGCCGGAGAAGCGGCAGAACACGGCCGCGCGGCCGGCCTGAGCGCCTTCGCCTTGCAACGTGTAGAAGATTTCCTTGACGGTGTAGGACATGGATTCAGATCGGCAGCGCCGGGCCATCCTCGTCCCAGCCCAGGATCGTGCCGCAGCCGCGCGTCTCGTACAGATCGATGCGGTCCAGTTGCGGCAGCAGCGGTTCGGTCTGCGTGCGTATCCAGCGGGCGAGGCTCGCGGTGTCCGTGTCGGCCAGGCCTTGGATCTCGTGCAGCGGGTGGTGATCCAGGCGCTTGAACAGCGGATCGAAGAGCGTTTTCACGTCGCCGAAGTCCACGGTCCAGCCCATCACTTCGTCCAGCGGCGCGTGCAGATGCAGCCGCAGTGTGAACGTGTGGCCGTGAATGCGCCGGCGCGGATCGCCTTCTGGCGCGCGACGAAGCTGCACCGCGCTGTCGAGGGTCATCTCCTTCCAGATGCGGTAGTGCCGGCCGTCGAAGTGCGCGCCGCAGCTCGCGGTTTCGTACACGGTCACCCATGACAATTCGGGCAGCTGCGGTTGCAGGCGCTGCCAGATCCAGGCGGCGATATTCTCGCTCGTGGGGTTCTCCAGCCCGGGAATGTCGTTGAGGCACGCGTGGTCCAGCTCTGCGTGGATCGATGCCCAGAGCGCGTCGATGTGATCGTAGTCGACACCCAGCGGCCTTCCGCCGAGGTCCTGGTCGGCGTGCAGAATCACTTCGAAGCCGTGCCCGTGCATGCGTCCGCACTTGTGTCCGGGTGCCACGTTGGGCAGGCGATGTGCAGATTCGAAGCGGTAGCGGCGCCAGAGATGAACGTGGTCCTCGCCGTCCATGTCCGCACCTTCCTCGGCCGTGCTCTGGATGCCGATGGTGCGGATGCCCGGCACGTCGAGACGTCCGCGCAGCCAGCGGGCCAGGTTCTCGTCGGTGGGCAGGGCAATCTCGCGGTTGAGCAGGCTGTAGTCGAGCGGTGCGATGCAGCGCGCCAGACGCGAGTGCAGGACGTGCACTTCGGCACCGGGGAAGGGCGCCCAGCCTTCCGGCAATTCGGCGCGCACCTTCGCCACGAAGCTGTGGCCGTGCAGCCGGCGGGACCGGTGGTCGGAGGGAAGCAGCGGGATTTCCAGGGCGGCTTCGAAACCGGCGGCGGCGGAGAACCAGAGGTGTTCGGACATTGAGCTCTTGGTGGCGGGATTCTCAGGGAAGCCCGTGTTGGCCAGGCCGTTCTCCGCGGTTCGCGCGCGGGGAGATCGAGACCGGCTGTGTAAAGAGGGCCGGTAGTCTAACGCAGGCCCACGGAGGTTCCGATCGATGCGCGCGGTGCAAGTTGCATCGGCCGCTTCCTAACCCCGCCGCGATTCGCGGCGCGGGTTCATCGATTGTCGCGGGCTTCAGGCCGGATTTCGGCAGCCACACCCGGAACACCACGCCGCGCTCGCCGTTCTCTGCCCAGATCCGGCCGGCGTGGTGCGCCACGATCTCGCGGCAGATGGACAGCCCCAGGCCCGTGCCGCCGGCTCCGCTCTTGGTCTTGCTGCTCTGGACGAACTTGTCGAAGACGGTTTCCAGTTCGTCGGCGGGGATGCCCTGGCCTTCGTCGCACACGCTGAGCGTGACGGCGTCGGGGGTCGATTCGCCGTCCATCTCGGTCCCGGTCGCGGATTCCACGGCCACGCGCACCGTGCTGCCGTTCGGAGAGAACTTGAGCGCATTGGACACCAGATTGCGGACCACCTGCCCCACGCGCGCGGCGTCGCAGTAGAGGTCCGTGTCGCCCGACGGTCCCGGAATGTCGATCGTGACGGACTTGGCCCGCGCGAGTTCGGTGAACTCCCACAGGACCTCGGAGGCGATCTCGTGCAGATTCCAATACCTGATCTCGTACGGCATCTTGCCGGCTTCGAGCCTGGACAGGTCCAGCAGATCGTTGAGCAGGCGCATCAGCCGCTCGCCACTGGTGCGGATGCGCTGGAAGTACAGGGGGGCCTTGTTTACGGCCGCCCCATCACCGCTTCGATTCTGTCCCAGCTTGGCGAACGAGAGGATGGCGTGCATCGGTGTGCGTAGTTCATGCGAGATGTTCGCCAGGAACTCGGACTTCGCGCGGCTCGCTTCCTCCGCGGCTTCCTTGGCCACGCGCAGTTCCGCCGTGCGGCGTTCCACGGCCCCCTGCAGATTGTCGCGGTGATCGATGAGTTCGGCTTCACTGCGTTCGAGGGACTGGATGAGCGATTCCCGCCGGCGGACTTCGCGGGAGAGCATCCGGCTCAGCCAATGGAGGGCCAGGATCAGCGCGAGGACGGCGAGGATGTAGACGCCGGCGACCCGGTTCCACGGCGCAAGCACTTCCTGCTTGCTGAGCCCGACAAAGACCATCAGCGGCGAGTTCGGGATGGCGCGGGCGGTATAGATGCGCAGCACGCCGTCGAAGGGACTTTCGATCTCACCCGATGCAACGCCCTCATGGCGGATGGCCTGGAGGATCGAGGGCGTCGAAGGCACCTTGGCCCCGATGGTGCCTTCGAAGTGCGGCACGCGAATGATCAGGTCGCCATTGACGTGGCGTACGTTGATCGCGCCCCGGTCGCCCACGTCGATGCCGGAATAGGCGGTTTCCAGCCGTTCGGGCTCGATCGCCGCCACGACGACCCCCGCAAATCGGCCACGCTCGTCTTCCAGGCGCCGCGTCAGCACCATTCCCCATCGGCCGGTCAGGCGGCCGCGCATCATGTTGCTCACGTGCAGGCCATGATCGGCATCGACGTGAACGCGGAAATACTCGCGGTCTTCGAATCGGAGGGTGCGCGCCGGCAGGACTTCGGAGTCGTGGACCATCGCGCCACGGGCGTCGAGGATGTAGATCGAACGTACGTAGCGATTGGCGCGTACCTTTTCCCGGAGCAGGTGGTGCAGAGCCAGGGCGCTGGGCCGGTCCCGCGGAGGAACGGTCTTCCACAACGTGACGAATGTGGAAAGCGTCGCGTCGACCGCTTCCAGCGTTCGACCGGTCTGGGTTTCGAGCACCACGGCCAGATTGCGGGTGGTGAGACGCGCGGCATCGAGCTGGTCCTGCCGGCTGGCCCAGAGCGCGGTACCCATGATGACGATCAGAATGGCCACGAGCGTTCCCGTGATGACCGGCAGCCGGTTGGCGAGGCGACGGTCGAAAGCAGCCCCGACCCCCGTGCGGCGGGTGGGCGTGGAGCCGAACGCTGCCGGCTCGGAGTTCTTCGGGGCGGGAGTCGAGGATTGGGACTCGCCCGGTTCTGTGTCGCGGGTGGGGACTGCCACGATGCCTGGCTTGTGACGCACGCTCCCTGGACGAAGCGTGCTTTGCATCCCTTATCGGCGACGGGGTGGCAAGGATGACAGCAAGAAACGGAAAGATATTGTCCGCCCGTTCCCCCGGCGCTCAGTCTGGGGGTGCGGCAGGTGCGTCGGCCGGAGCCTCGGCCAGACCCTCCAGGATGGGGCAGTCGGGCCGGCCGTCGCCGTGACAGTGTTCCGTGAGGTGCTGGAGGGTGCGTTTCATGAATTGCGGCTCAAGGATCTTCCGGTCGGGTTCGTCGGTGTGCGCCAGCGCGCGCCTTCTCCGAAACGACGGTGAGGCAGGCAGGCGTGCCGATGTTGGCCGGGAAGGCGGCTTGCACGCCATGCGCCTTCGGAGTGGATGAACGCCTTGGCGATCCGGTCAGTCCGGCCGGCCACGGGCATCGATGGCCGCGCATCGAGAAAGGCCCGAAGGCGCGTACGGCGCGCTCGGGGTGGCACCGGCCGGTCGCCAGCGGCGCAGCAGCAGGGCGTTCGCGACCACGCTCACGCTGCTGAAGGCCATGGCGCCCCCGGCGATCACCGGGGTGAGGACGCCGAAGGCGGCGAGAGGTATCCCCACGATGTTGTAGACGAAGGCCCAGAACAGCCCGCGGCGGATGGTGGCGTAGGTGCGGCGCGAGATGTCCAGCGCGTCGGCCACCAAGCTCACGTCGCCGCGCATGAGTGTGATCCCGGCGGCTTCCATGGCGACGTCGGTTCCCGTCGACATCGCGATCCCGACGTCCGCCGCGGCGAGGGCAGGGGCGTCGTTGATGCCGTCCCCGACCATGGCGATGGTCTGTCCGGCACTGCGCAGGGCGTTCACGGCATGGGCCTTGTCGCCGGGCAGCACGCTCGAGCGGACGTCGTCGATTCCGGTGTCGCGAGCGACGGCCCTTGCCGCGCCTTCGTTGTCGCCGGTGACCATGACGGAGCGGATGCCCAGCGCCTTCAACCGCGCGATGCCATCACGGGCGGTGGGCTTCACCGCATCGCCGAAAGCCAGCAGCCCCAGGAGCTTCGTTCCGCCTTCGGCGCGTTCGGCGAGCCAGGAAATCGAGTGCCCCTCCGCTTCGAGCGACGTGGCTGCGGGAGCGAGGTCCGAAAGGACAGCATTCAGTTCCAGCATCAGGCGCTGGCTGCCCAGCACCAGTGATCTGCCATCGACGGAGGCCTCCACGCCGCGGCCCGGCAGGGCACGGGCATCGGTGGCCGGAGCGACGTCCAGGTCGTCATCGCTCAGGCGTTCCATCACGGCACGGGCGAGCGGATGTTCGCTGTTCTGCTGCAGCGCCCCGGCCAGGCGCAGCACGCCAAGGGGTTCGCTGCCGGATGCTGCATGGACCGCGACGACACGCGGGCGCCCCTCGGTGAGCGTGCCGGTCTTGTCGAACGCGACGGTGGTGACCCTGTGCGCGATCTCCAGCGCCGTGGCGTCCTTGATGAGAATGCCGTGGCGTGCGGCCACGCCGGTGCCCGCCATGATGGCCGTGGGGGTCGCGAGGCCCAGTGCGCACGGGCACGCGATCACCAGCACCGAA
Organism: Betaproteobacteria bacterium; assembly: GCA_016713305.1. Lineage (NCBI taxonomy): Bacteria > Pseudomonadati > Pseudomonadota > Betaproteobacteria > Betaproteobacteria bacterium. The sequence goes on along the minus strand of JADJPK010000019.1, from coordinate 42,029 downwards.
ACGGCATTGACGATGGCGGTGGTCCAACCGGCGCCGGCGAATGCCCAAGCGGCGAGCGTGACGAGTGCGATGCCAAGCACTGCGGGCACGAAGACGGTGCTGACACGGTCGACCACGCGCTGGATCGGCGCCTTCGCGGCCTGGGCGGACTCGACCATGCGGATGATGCGGGCGAGGGTCGTCTCGGCGCCGATGGCGGTCGTGCGCACGGTCAACGCTCCCTCGGCGTTGATGGAGCCGCCGGTCACGCGGTCGCCCGCGTTCTTCGCGACAGGCCTGCTCTCGCCCGTGATGAGGGCTTCGTCCAGGTGGCTGCGGCCTTCGACGATCTCGCCGTCGATGGCGATGCGTTCGCCGGGGCGCACGATCACGAGATCGCCGGTCGCCACCCGTTCGATCGGCATGTCGATGTCGCCCTCCGGACGGCGTACGCGGGCCGTGGTGGGGCGCAACGCGTTGAGGGCGCGGATGGCATCGGCCGTCTGGCGCTTGGCCCGGGTCTCCAGCCACTTGCCGAGCAGGACCAGCGTGATGACGACGGCCGATCCCTCGAAGTACAGGTGAGGCATGCCGTCGTGAGAGTGCGCGAACATCATGTACACCGACAGCCCGTAGGCGGCCGAGGTGCCCAGGGCCACCAGCAGGTCCATGTTGCCGGTGCCTGCGAGCACCGCACGCCAGCCCGCACGGTAGAAGCGGGCGCCCAGCCAGAACTGGACCGGCGTGGCGAGCGCCAGCTGGATCCACGGAGCAGGCATCCAGTGAATGCCGGCGACGGTCAGCAACATGGGCAGTGCGAGCGGCGCGGTCAGCAGGACCGCGGCGGCGACAGGCCACCAGTCGGGCCATGCACGCCCAGCGGCCTCACGCGGCTCGTCGACCGGACGGGCCGTGTAACCCGCCTTCGTGATGCCGGCCATCAGTTCGGCCGGTGTCACGGTGGACAGAGCCCGGACAGAGGCGCGTTCGGTGGCAAGGTTCACCGAGGCGTCGATCACGCCGGGGATCTTGCGCAGGGCTTTCTCGACACGCGCGACGCACGAGGCGCACGTCATGCCCTCGACCTGAAGCTCCACGGCGGATTCGGGGACACCGTAACCCGCCTTGCGAACGGCAGCGGCCAGCGCCTCTGCGCTGACGGAGGCGTCGGCCGTCACGGCCGCCTGCTCGGTCGCGAGATTGACCGCGGCTTGCTCGACGCCCGGCACCGCCGCCAGGGACTTCTCGACTCGCCGGACACACGACGCGCAGGTCATTCCCTGGACGGGAATCGTGATCGGCGGGCGGGGGGCGGTGGCGTAGGCGGTCATCTCAGGCTCTCCAGCAGATTGGAATCGGTCCCCATGCTGGAGGTTCCGGTTACGGGAAGGGCAAGCGGTATTCTCGCCCAGAGGAAGGGGGCGATCACGGGGCCGGACTTGACTCTCCCCCCACGGGAAGGTGGAGCATGGCGGCTTTCCACCCCTTCGAGGAGCCATCTCCATGATCCGGTTCACCGTGAACGACATGACCTGCGGCCACTGCGCCGCGACCATCACCCAGGCCGTGAAGAGCGTCGATCCGCAGGCGGAAGTGCGCATCGATCTTCCGACGCATCAGGTGGAGATCGATTCGGGAACAGTGGACGCGCCGGCGCTGAGTGCCGTGATTGCGGAGGCGGGTTACACGCCGGAAGCGGCATAGGGGATCAGAGGCGGCTCGACTTGCCTCTTTCGGACCGTGCGAAAGAGAAAGGAGGGGGAATCGTGTCTCCCTCCAAAGAGCGATGACACATCTGTCGAACCGGCAGGATACTGAACGTGCCGCTTCGAAACAGCGCGCACGCGCCGAACCGGAGGCAGGACGAAGCGGGGGAGAAGCTGCCGCGAGACCAGGGCAGCTGCATCGAGTCGAGGGAAGCGTCTTCACGGAGATTCGCATGCCGCAGGAACTCAAGCACAACCTGGATCACTTCGCTGGTCACGCCGGGGACGTCTACCGCGATCTGCAGGAACTGACCTACGGCGCCGCCATCGTGACGCTGGTGTGGAGCGCCCGGCGTTGCAGGCCGAGATCGAAGGAACGATTGGTGTTGCTCGATGGCATCGACGCGCTGAGAAAGCACGTGGGTGGCGCGCTCTTCCGATGTACGTGCGATGGCGGAAGGGGAGGGTGGAAGTAGGCTAGCTGTGCGGTTCGACGGGGTCGGAGAGAACGACGCTCAGACTCTCCATCGCCTGCGTCCACTCCGCCTGGAGTTCCCGAAACAGATCCGCGTGCGCTTCCTTGCCGACCGTCGACGGCTCCTTCAGCGCCTCTTCCATCTGCGCGGCCGCTTCCTGCAGGCTCACCGCACCGATGCTGCCCGATGCACCCTTGAGGTTGTGTGCGAGGCGGGCGGCAGAGGCATGGTCCCGGTCATCGAGCGCGCGGCCGATGGCAGGAACGGCATCCTGCTGAGTGTCGCGGAACAGGCGCAGGAACCGTTTGAGCGATTCGGTCTTGCCGCGCATGCGCGCCAGGGCCGACGGGAGATCGAATCCGGGGACATTCTCCGGAGGCCACGGTCCCGCTGGCGACTCCTGCACTCGCACTCCCGCGGGAACGCCGGAAGAGGTCTTCTCTCCTTTCGGAGGCAGGCGCCGCTCGCTCACATGTCCGCTCGCGAGCCAGCCCAGCAGCGCCGAATACAGGAGTTCCGGCTCCACCGGTTTCGCGATGAAGTCGTCCATGCCGGCATCCAGGCAACGCTGCCTGTCTTCCGCGAACGCGTTCGCGGTCATGGCGAGAATGGGGACATGTTCTCCCAGGGGCAGGAGACGGATGCGCCGGGTGGCTTCCAGTCCATCCAGGTTGGGCATCTGCATGTCCATGAGGATCAGCGCGTAGCCGTTGCGCGTGGCGAGATCGACCGCTTCGAGGCCGTCGTTGGCGACGTCGGCGGTGAGCCCTGCTTCCTGGAGCAACTGAAGCGCGATTTCCTGATTGACCGGGTCGTCTTCGGCCAGCAGCAGCCGCGTGCCCGAGTGGTCCCGTCGGAGCTGCGCTTCCGCGTTTTCCGGTGACGAGCGTGTGCTCGCCGATTCGATCGCCTTGCCCTTGGCGAGCCGCGCCGTGAACCAGAAGGTGCTGCCCGAGCCGGGGACGCTTTCCGCACCGGATTCGCCGCCCATCAGTTCGGCGAGGCGTTTGGTGATGGCAAGACCCAGCCCGGTTCCTCCGTACTTGCGCGTGATCGAGTTGTCGGCCTGCTCGAAGCTGTTGAAGAGTTTTCGCAGCGCCTCGGGCGGCACGCCGACGCCGGTATCCTCCACTTCGAAGCGTACCAAGGCACTCTTCTCTGTGTCCTCGACGAGCTTCACTCGCAACGCGATGCTGCCGCTTTCGGTGAACTTGATCGCGTTGCCCGCATAGTTCAGCAGGGCCTGCTGCAGACGGACCGGGTCTCCCTGCAGGCCGACCGGCAGGGCATCGATCTCGCTGCGGATCTTCAGACGCTTGGCGTCCGCCCGTTCGCGCAGGATGGAGATGACGTTCCCCAGGAGGGTTTCCACACGCACTGCGGTGATGTCCAGCGCAAACTTCCCGGCCTCGATCTTCGACAGCTCGAGGATGGCGTTGATGATGTGGAGCAGGTGCTCGCCCGACGCGACCAGCGTGTCCATCCGTCTGCTCTGCTCGGGTGTCAGCCCGCTGCGTCGGATGAGATGCGCCATGCCGGTGATGGCGTTGAGCGGTGTCCTGATCTCGTGGCTCATGTTCGCCAGAAAGGCGCTCTTGGCGAGATTGGCGCTCTCTGCAGCGGCCTTGGCCTGGATCAGCGCCTGCTCCGTTTCCTTGCGGCGGGCGATGTCGGTGACGAACGTGATGAGCCGTGGCGCAGAGAATTCGGTGCCTTCGTGGTAGTAGATGTGGACTTCGACCGGAATGAGGCGTCCGTCTTTCGTACGCTGGCGCGATTCGAACTGCACGTGCCCCTGCGCCCTGATGCGGGGCCGAATCTCGAGGAACCGTTCGAGCGGAAAGCTGGGATCGATGTCGCCCACGGTGAGACCCGTGAGTTCCTCCACACTGTAGCCGAGGAGATCTGCCGCGACGTTGTTGACGTACGTGATCCTGGACGTGTCCAGATCGACCCAGTGGATACCGATGCCGACCTTGTCCATGGCGAACTGCGTGTCGAGCAGCTTGTGATGCAATGCCTGCAGGTCGATGGTGCGCTCTTCGACAAGCTCTTCAAGGCGATAACGGTGGTTCGCGAGTTCCTGGGCGGCCTGCTTGATCTCGGTGATGTCGTCGTACATTCCGAGCACACCGAAAATCTTGCCCTCGCTGTCTCGCAGCGGGACCTTGGAGGTGCGAAGCCAGATGTGGCGGCCGTCCGCCGTGGTCTGCGGTTCTTCGAAATTCAGCTTGACGCGGCCGGAGTTCAGGACATCCCGGTCATCCGCCCGGTACAGGTCGGCCTGATCGGCCCAGGCCATGACGTAGTCGTCGTTGCCCGTCAGCTCGTCAGGATGAGTCTTGCCGGCGTCCTGCGCGAAGAGCGGATTGCAGCCGAGATAGCGGAGGTCCCGGTCCTTCCAGAAGATGCGCACGGGCACCGAGTCGATGACCGCGCGAAGCAAGGTCCGCGACTGGGCGAGCTCCCGCTCCCACGTCTTTTCTTCGGTGATGTCACGGGCGAGGCCGACGACGCGCAGGGGCCGGCCGTCTTCCGCGAACTCGACCGTGCCCCGGTCCTCCACCCACTTCGTCCTGTCGCCGACACAGATGCGGTATTGCGCATGGTAAGGCTCCTTCTCGACGATGGCTCTTTGCATGGCCGCTTCCGCAACGCCGCGGTCGTCGGGATGCTCCATCGCGCTCAGCCATTCGCGGGACGGCTCGATCTGCGGCGCGCCGAACAGGGTATAGATCTCCGGCGACCAGTACAGACGATTCAAGACGAAGTCGAACTCCCACACCGCCATCTTTGCCGAGCTCATCGCCAGCCGCAGGCGTTGCTCGCTGTCCGCGAGCTTCTGCTCGGCCTTCTTCCGGTCGGTGATGTCCCGCGTGACGGAGACGGTGACATTCCGATCGCCGATGTGCGCGTGCTGGACGCTCACCTCCGCGAGGTAGACCGATCCGTCCTTGCGCCGCTGGCGTGATTCGAAGGTGTAGTTCGCCGAGGGACGGAACGGAAAGCGCGCTTCGAGGTCCGCTTCACACAGGTCGGTGTCCCACTGCCACGGATGCATGCCGATCATTTCTTCCGGCTGGTAGCCCAGCATCTGGGCGAACCGGTCGTTCACTTCGACGACAGCCTTGCTTTCGTCGAAGATGCACACGCCCTCCACGGTGTTCTGCAGCAGGGCGCGATGCCAATCCGCGGCGCTCTTGAGCGCCTGGCTGGCCTGCTTTTCCTGCGTGATGTCACGCCACACGGATACGAGGCAGTCACGACCATGCAGCCTGATGGGGCGCACGTTGATGTGGATGTCGAAGACCGTGCCGTCCTTCCGGCGGTGTTGGCCGGGGAAGCTTGCGCTGCCCTTGGCGACGATCCGCGAGATGACGCCATGCAGTTGCGCAGCGTCGAAGTCCGGCTGGATGTCGGTCACCGACAGACGCACGTACTCGTCGCGGGTATAGCCCATCATCTGGCAGGCCGCGTCGTTCACTTCGAGGATGGCCAGGGTCTCGACATCGACCAGATCGATGCCGTCACCCGCGTGCGAGAAGATGGCACTCAACATCTCTTCGCGTTCCTTGAGCGCGGTCTCGGCCTTGACCCGCGCCGCGATGTCCCGGAACTCCCACAGGACGCAGCGTTCGCCGCCGCGTTCGATCACGCGGCCGGAGATCAGGTGCGGGACTTCATCGGTCCGCGTACGCAGGCGTGCTTCGTAGTCGCGAACCCGGCCCGTCCGGGTGAGTTCGGCGATGCAGTTCTTCCGGTCTTCCGGATCGGCCCAGACACCCAGTTCGAGAGCCGTCCTGCCGATGGCCTCTTCACGCGCAATGCCGATCGATCGGACCCACGTTTCGTTGACGTCGACGATGCGCCCTGACTCCGCGTAGGTGAACGCCATGCTGTTGCTGGTGGCGTCGAAGATGAGCCGGTAGTCGACCTGGAAGGGTTGGTCGGAGGTGGAAAGAGCCACTTCGTTCAAGCGATCGCTCCCCGGGGGTTGGGGGGTTGTTCAACGTATGCCGCGCCTTGGCGAGAGCCACGGAGCCGCGCTCGCACGGACGATCGCGGTGCGACCTTTCGATGGCGTGCGCCAGATTACAGGTCGAAACGGATTTCCCGTAACGCTCAGTGGAAATTTCGGCAGATTCCGCGGAAAACTGAGGGTGAACTGCGTGCGACCTGAACCAGACAGAGGGGCGGGCGGGCCCGCGATGCGAGCCTCTTCAGCCGTGGCCGCCTTCCAAGAATCCCAGTCTTTGCGAAACCTCGGCAGCGCAGGCCCTGAGGGGCTTCGCGACCTTTCCATTCCAGGCGGAATCGAATGTCGCGGCGGGGCCCATGGCAGTGATTCCCAGTACCAGGTGTCCCGCTGAATCGAATACCGGGGCGCAGAACGCATTGATGCCCGGGATGGGCTGCCCGATCGTCCGCGATAGACCGTGCTTTCGCGTATCGAGGATTGCTTCTTCTACCTGGGGCCGGGTCAGGTCCATGGGCCCATCCGCTCGTCCGCTCTGGCGCGCCAGATCTTCGGTGACGAGTCTCTCGACCACCTTGGGGGGCAGATACGACGCAAAGAGCCGTCCCGTGGCCGTGTGCGCCATGGACATGACCGTGCCGACGCGCAGGTTCACGTGCAGTGGATGCACGGGTTCCTCCAGCCGGACGATGGTGGGTCCGAGGTTGCCCCACACGGCGAGCGCCACGCTCTGGCCGGTTTCGGCCGCCAGCGCTTCCACCAGCGGAGACGCTTCCTTGACCACGTCCAGCCGCTGCAGCCGGGTCAGCCCCAGTTGCAGCGCGAAGGGCCCCAGTTGATAGCGGCCGGACGCGTCCTGGGTGACGAACCCGACCTTGAGGAAACTCACCAGGTAGGGATGGGCCTTGCCGGGCGTCATTCCGGCCGCCTTGGCCAAGTCCTTCAGGGCCATGGGGGCCACGTTCAGGGCCAACGCCCCGAGCAGTTCGCTCCCGATCTCGATCGACTGGATACCGCGCCGTGCCTTGCCTTCCATGCGTCCCTCTGGACGGGGGGTGAGCGCCGAGTATAGCGGCCGGAAAGCGTGCGATATAGACATACGTCTTTGTTTGCATCGCAACATCAGTCATTATCGAATGCGTTTGACTTAGTCGCGGGGCGTCACTAGACTCCCTCCCGTTCATTACGCTGCGGAGCAAGGCCCATGGATCAGCGCGATCTCGAATGCGATGTGCTCGTCGTCGGAACCGGAGCGTCCGGCATGTCCGCGGCGATCACCGCGGCGGCCCAGGGCCTGAAGGTCCTCGTGGTTGAGAAGGAACCGCTGTTCGGCGGCACGACGGCCCGTTCGGGAGGCTGGCTGTGGATTCCGGGGACCCGTCTGGCGACGGAGCAGGGCATCCATGAACCGCCCGGGGCCGCGCGGACCTATCTGCAGCACGAAACGACCACGCACTTCGACCCCGCCCGGGTCGATGCCTTCATCGAGAACGGCCCCAAGGCGGTCGACTTCTTCACACAGCAGACCTGCGTGCAATTCGACATGCCGCCCGTGTTCCCTGACTACCACGCCGAGGCACCCGGCGGGCTCCAGGGCGGACGATCGATGGTCACGCGTCCGTTCGACGGGCACGAGCTCGGCGCCCGCGTGAAGCAGCTCGCGCCTCCGCTGCCCGAGTTGACCGTCTTCGGAATGATGCTGGGCTCGGGCAAGGAGATCTGGCACTTCATGCGCGTGTTCCGCTCGTTCGAATCCTTCGTCTACGTCGCGAAGCGCCTCAGCCGGCATGCTCTGGATGTCATGCGCCACGGCCGCGGGATGACGCTGACGAACGGCAACGCGCTGGCTGGCCGCCTCGCCAAGGCGGCCATGGACCTCGACATCCCGGTCTGGCTCAACTCGCCCGTGCGCAAGCTGGTGGTGGAAGGCGGGCGCGTGACGGGTGCGCTGGTCGAGAAGGAAGGAACGCGGACGCGAGTGTCGGCCCGCTTGGGCGTGGTCCTGGCCTGCGGGGGCTTTCCTCACGACGTGGAGCGGCGCAAGGCAATGTTCCCGCATGCGCCGACCGGCAAGGAGCATTACACGCCGTCTCCCAAATCGAACACGGGCGATGGCCTGCGGATGGCCGAAGCCGTAGGCGCCGTAGTCGACCCGACGATTCCGCACGCGGCGGCGTGGGTTCCAACGTCGGTCACGAAGCGTCCGGACGGGTCCTCAGGGGTGATGCCGCATTTCATCGACAGGGCGAAGCCGGGCGTGATCGCGGTGACACGTCACGGCAAGCGCTTCGCCAACGAGGCGAACTCCTACCATGACTTCGTGCAGGACCTGGTGAAGGCGACGAAGGGGGACCAGGAGATCTTTGCGTGGGAGATCTGCGATCACGCGACGCTGCGCAAGTACGGAATGGGATGCGTGGCACCATTCCCGATGCCTCTGGGGCGCCACTTGCGCACGGGCTACCTCAAACGGGGGCGTACTGTCGCCGAACTGGCGAAGGCAATCGGCGTGGACGCCGCCACCCTGCAGGCGACGATCGAGACGTTCAACGAACATGCGCGCAGGGGTGAGGACCCGGCCTTCGGCAAGGGAAGCAAGGCCTACAACCGCTATCAGGGAGACGCGCTGAACACACCGAACCCGTGCGTTCGCGCCATCGAGACGGGCCCGTTCTACGCCATCAAGCTCGTCATCGGCGACATCGGGACGTTCGCAGGGCTGGCGGTCGACGCACAGACGCGCGTGCTCGATGCCAACAAGCAGCCGATTCCTGGGTTGCACGCGGTGGGCAACGACGCCGCCAGTGTCATGGGCGGCAACTACCCCGGGGCAGGCATCACTCTGGGCCCGGCACTGACCTTCGGTTACGTCGCGGGGATGGCCCTCGCCGCGTCCGCGAAGGAGTCGACCGTTGTCTCCCAGTTCCCCACCCGGCTCTCGAACGCAGCATGACCATGACTTCGACCCCTTTATCGATTCCGCGACTTCTCGAAGGCCGCCTCGCGCTGGTGACCGGCGCCGGGCAAGGCAACGGCCGCGAGATCGGTCTGGGACTTCATCGTGCAGGTGCCCGGGTCGTCGTCACGGACGTCAATCAGGCAACTGTGGAGGAAACCGCGCGGATGATCCGCGAAGAAGGCGGCAGCGCGTGGGCATTCGTGCTGGACGTCACCCAGGCAGAGGCGTGCCAGGTGCTTTCCGCCCGCGTTGCGGCGGACATCGGTCTGGTGGATCTGCTGGTGAACAACGCCGGGATCATCATTCGCGAAGGCAGCGACAGCGCTCAGGCGGCCTCCAACTGGCACAAGACGATGGACGTGAACGTGAACGGGACGTTCAACGTCACCCAGGCCTTCCTGCCGTCGATTCGTTCCCGTCGCGGAACGATCGTGAACATGGCTTCCATCGCGGCGTACTCGGGGCAGGGATTCAGCCTGGGGTATTCGCCCTCCAAGGGAGCCATCAAGATGTACACGCAGTCCTTGGCCGCCGAACTGGCGAAGGATGGTGTGCGCGTCAATGCCCTCGCGCCGGGCGTGATCGAGACGCCGATGACGGCGCCGACGCGCCAGGATCCGCAGCGCCTGGAGAAGTTCATGACGCGCATACCCATGGGGCGCCTGGGCGTCACGGCCGATCTCGTGGGGCCCGTGGTCTTTCTCTCGTCGTCCATGTCCGAGTACGTCACGGGGGTGACGCTCCCGGTCGACGGCGGCTTCCTGGCCATCTGACGCTTCCGCAACCAAAGGCTCCGCTCCGAAGCGGCGGCCGCATTTCCACACTGGGGGAGGGAATCCAATGAGATTCGGTCGAATTCATCTGGCTGCCGTGTTTGCTGCACTTTCGTTCACGGGCGCGGCGCAGGCCCAGGAGATCAAGCTCGGCTACAACGGCGATCTGTCGGCGTCGCCGTCGGCGCAGAGCGGCCAGGCTGCCGTGCTGGGCATGCAGGCGGCGATCGACGACATCAACGCTGCCGGGGGAGTTCTCGGCCGCAAGCTCGCCCTCGTGGTCCGCGACGACACGTCGCAGCCGCCCAAGTCGATCCAGAACATGAGCGACCTGATCGACAACGAGAAGGTCGCGGCCGTCTTCGGTCCGACGAACTCGGGCAACGCCATGGCCTGGAAACACATTCCGAACCAGAAGAAGATCCCGGTGATGGGCAATGTCGGTTCGGGAACCGACATCACCAAGCCGATGAGTCCCAACGCGGACAACTACATGTTCCGTGTCTCCATGGTGGACCGCGAGCAGGTCGCCGCGCTCATGGCGTACGTCAGGAAGAGCAGTGCAACGTCCAAGATCGTGGGGCTCATGGCGGAGACGACAGGCTATGGGCAGGGCGGTCTCAAGGACATGGAGGAGATCGCCGCTCTACAGGGCATCAAGCCCGCCGCGGTCGAGCGATTCGGCGTGGGTGATACCGACATGACGTCGCAGCTCAACAAGATGAAGGCGGCCAGGGTGGACACGGTGGTCGTCTGGGCGCAGGGCACGCCCATCGCGCAGCTCATCCGCAGCATGGAGAAGATCAACTACTTCCCTGCGGTGCTTACGTCGTGGGCCGCGGACAACATCACGTTCTTCGACGCGGCAGGCAAGACGCTGGCCGAGAAGCCCCTGTTCATGCGGACCGTCAGCGAGAACCGTACACCGGCGCAGCAGAAGCTGTTCGGACGCGTGGGTTCCAGGCTCAAGGCCCCGAGCGCCTTTTCGTTCGCCCTGCACGGATACGACTCGGTGCTTCTGATGGCCGAGGCCATGAAGCAGGCGGGGACGACCGACGGCGTGGCGGTGCGGACCGCGCTTGAGGACCTGAAGGCCCCCGTGAACGGACTGCTCAAGACGTACGACAAGCCGTTCTCCCGGACCGACCACGAAGCCTTGACCGCCAAGGACTTCGTCTGGATCAAGTGGAAGGACGGCAAGCTCATGCCCTACACGGATCCGATCATCGCCGGGTTCGTCCCTGGCGATTTCAAGAAGTAGTCGTCGTGGCCAATGCGGCGTCCTTTCGGCCGCCGCAGCCTCCGGAGTGATCCCAGCGTGTCCGAAGCCCTGTTGCAGGCGTTGGTGAGCGGCCTCGCCGTCGGTGGCGCCTATGCGCTGGTGGCGCTGGGTTTCAGCATCACCTTCACCACGACAAAGACCCTCAATTTCTCGCACGGCGAGTTCGTGTCGGCAGGCGCTTTCGTCGGCATGAGTGCGCTGTTCCTCGCCCTCGGCAAGCCGCTCGATTCCACCTCGTTCGGAGGCGAGACCCCCGGCGCCGCCGGGCAGCTTGTGGCGCTTCTCGGAGCGCTCGGCGTCATGGGTGTGCTGGGCTGGCTGCTCTATGTGCTGGGAGTGCGGCCGTTCGCCGGGCGTCCCGGCATGGCGTGGGTGATGAGCACCCTCGGGTTCGGCGTGATCCTGCAGAGCGTCGGACTGGCGATCTGGGGTCCCAAGCCGGTGGTGGTGCCGGGCCCTGCGGGAGACGAGGTGCTGCGCCTGGGCGAGATCGGAGTGCGGCCTCAGGAATTGCTGACCCTCGCCGTGGCGGTGGTCATCATGGTGGTGTTCGACCGGGTGATGCGCACCACGATGCTGGGCAAGGCAATGCGGGCCGTGGCCCACAGCCCCGCCAACGCGAGCCTGATGGGCATCAACGTCAATGCCGTGATGGTCGGCGCCTTCGTATTCAGTTCCGCCCTGGCGGGTCTGTCCGGATTTCTTCTCGCGCCCATCGCACAGGCGTCGCTGTTCATGGGCCTTGCCGTGGGACTGAAGGGTTTTTCCGGCGCCGTCATCGGGGGGCTCGGCAACCCGCGCGGTTGCGTGCTTGGAGGTTTCGCCCTGGGCGTGCTGGAGTCCACGGTCAATCTCTGGCAGGCGCAGTGGCGTGACGTCGCGGTCTTCCTGCTGGTCATCCTCGTGCTCGCATTCCGCCCGACGGGGCTGTTCGGCACCCGGCTGGTCGAGAAGGTCTGACCACCGTGCTTCGCTCTTTGGACACCCTGCTCGTCGTCGCGCTGGCCGCAGGGGCGGCGGTGGCCGTCGGCCTGGTGGACAATGACTACTACCTGCGCATCGGATTCACGATGTGCACGTACTACCTCTGCGCAGCCGGAATGAACGTGCTGGTGGGGTATGCCGGCCAGAAGTCGCTCGGACAAGCGGGACTCTTCGCCGCCGGTGCCTATGCCGCGGCCCTCATCTCCGTCCACACGGAGTGGAGCGCCTGGGTGGTGTTGCCCCTGGCCGCGGTGGCAGCCGCCCTGTGCGGCGTCCTCGTCGCGCTTCCGTCGCTGCGCGTCAAGGGGCCCTATCTCGCCATGGTGACTCTGGCATTCGGGGTTGTCGTGGAGAAGCTCGTCTCCGAGTGGACGGACGTCTTCGGCGGGGCGCAGGGTCTTTACGGCGTCAGGCCGCTCACCTGGGACAACGAGCCGTTCACGAGCCGGCAATGGGTCTGGTTCGGCATCGCGCTGTGCGTGGTCACGCATGGGCTACTGAAGAACCTGTTGCAAGGCCGATTCGGTCGTGCCCTCTTGTCGCTGCAGGCGGACGAGATCGCGGCGTCCTCGGTCGGCGTGCGGGTCTATCGGGCGAAGGTGATGGCGTTCGTCGTCGCGGCCGTGACGTGCGGCGTGGCCGGAGCTCTGGTGGCCCAGCAGAACCAGTACATCAACTCCGACTTCATCAACTTCAATCTCTCCATCTTCATCCTCCTGCTCGTGCTGTTCGGAGGAGCCGGAACCCTGGCGGGGCCCTTCGTGGGCGCGGTACTGCTCACCTTGCTCGATGCCTTCCTCGCGCGCTGGCCAGCCGTCCAGCACTTCGTCTATGGGGCGTTCCTGCTCTTTGCGCTCTACGTCATGCCGGGTGGCGTCATGGGATGGGTGACGCGCTGGCTTCCAAGATCAGGGAAGGGTGGACACGCGGCCGCGCCGCGGGATCTTTCCCGGGTGGCGATGTGCGAGGGCGGTCCGGGCGAGTTGCTGGAGGTCTCCGAAGTGAGCAAGGCCTACGGGGGCGTGAAGCCCGCTCAGGAGGTTTCGTTCCGGTTGCAGCGCGGGCACATCCACGCGCTCATCGGTCCGAACGGTGCAGGCAAGAGCACCATGATCAACATGCTTACCGGAATCGTTCGTCCCGATTCGGGCGCCATCCGATTCCTCGGGCGCGATGTCACCGGCGAGCCCGCCCACGCCATCTGCCGCAGCGGAGTGGGCCGCACGTTCCAGAACCTTCGTCTCTTCAGCGAACTCGCGGTTCTGGACAACGTTCTGTTGGGACGGCACTGCCGCATGGGCAACGGCTTCTGGGTCTCGCTTCTTGGCCTGCCGTCTGCCCGGCGAAGTGAAGCATCCGCCCACGAGCACGCGCTCGCGTTGCTCGAGTGGCTGGGCCTGGCGGAACATGCCCGCCTGCCTGCCGGCAGTCTGCCGTACGGACTTCAGCGCCGGGTGGAGCTGGCGCGTGCGCTTGCGACCGATCCGCGGCTCCTTCTGCTGGACGAACCCGCGGCCGGCCTGAACCCGCAGGAGACGGAAGAGCTGGGGCGGTTGCTCGTGCGCATCGGCGAACGGGGAGTGAGCGTGCTGATGGTGGAGCACCACATGGACCTCGTGATGTCGATTTCTGACCACGTGATCGTTCTCGACTACGGCATGAAGATCGCGGAGGGTCGCCCGCCGGAGGTCCAGGCCGACCCACGCGTCATCGAGGCCTATCTGGGGACCGGCGCGACTCCGTCGGCCGTGGCCGCGTGAGAGCCGCCATGCTGAAGCTGTCGTCCGTCCGCATCTCTTACGGTGCCATCGAAGCGGTCAAAGGCGTCGATCTCGAGGTGTCCGCCGGCGAGGTAGTCGCGATCATCGGTGCCAACGGGGCGGGCAAGAGCACGCTGCTCAAGGGCATCGCAGGGCTGGAACGGCTTTCCGGCGGGCACATTTTCATTGACGGAAGCGATTGCTCGAGCGTTCCGCCGCATCGGCGCGTCGGTCTCGGCGTGGCCTTGTCCCCGGAGGGACGGGGGATCTTTCCGGATCAGACCGTGCGCGACAACCTGCTGCTGGGTGCCTATCTGCGCGGTACGAAGGATCCGCGCACGGCGCAGGCGCTGCAACGGGAGTTCGATCGATTTCCGCGCCTGAAGGAGCGCGAAGATCAGCTCGCCGGCACGCTCTCGGGCGGAGAACAGCAGATGCTCGCGATCGCCCGGGCGCTCATGAGCGAGCCGAGACTGCTGCTGCTGGACGAGCCCTCGCTCGGACTCGCTCCGCTGATCATCGACGACATCTTTCGCACGATCGAACAGCTCCGTGCCTCGGGCCTGACGCTCCTCCTCGTGGAGCAGATGGCCCACCAGGCTTTGGCGATCGCCGATCGGGCCTACGTCCTGGAAACCGGCCGCATCACCATGGAAGGCAATGGCCGAGATCTGCTGAACGACCCGAAGGTTCGGGCAGCGTATCTGGGGAAGGTCTGATCGGTGCGCACGGATCACATTGTCACCGGACACGGGAGGGAAGGGAGACGGGCGCGGAAGCGGTATCGGACCTGCGCCTCGAATCCGACCCGCCATCGAACCCTGCACATGCACCCATTGACACCAAGGACCCCTCCATGAGCACCAAGAAGTTCGCCTCTCAGGCCGATCTCGAAGAGAAGCGCATCACGTTTTCCCGGCTGTCTGAACACGCCTACGCCTACACCGCCGAGGGCGATCCCAACACGGGCGTCGTCGTCGGCGACGAGTCGGTGATGGTCATCGACACCCAGGCCACGCCGGAAATGGCACAGGACGTGATCCGGAGAATCCGCGAGGTCACCGACAAGCCGATCCAGTACGTCGTCCTCAGCCACTATCACGCCGTACGGGTGCTGGGTGCGTCCGCCTACCGGCCACAGCACATCATCGCGAGTCAGGACACGTATGACCTCATTGTGGAGCGCGGAGAGGCCGACAAGGCGAGCGAGATCGGCCGCTTTCCGAGACTGTTCCGCAACGTCGAGACGGTACCGCCCGGTCTGACGTGGCCCACGCTGACGTTCTCCGGGCGGATGACGCTGTGGCTGGGCAAGCTGGAGGTCCGGATACTGCAGCTCGGCCGAGGCCACACGAAGGGCGACACGGTGGTGTGGCTGCCGCAGGAGCGCGTGCTCTTCAGCGGCGATCTTGTGGAGTTCGACGCGACCCCTTATGCGGGTGACGCCTACTTCCAGCAATGGCCCCAGACCCTGGACAACCTGGCCGCCCTGGCACCCACGGCGCTCGTGCCCGGCCGCGGACCCGCGCTGCAGGGCGAGACCCAGGTGGCGCAGGGACTGGCCGGCACCCGCGCGTTCGTGAGCGAGCTCTACGCCTGCGTGCAAGCCGGTGCCCGCGCGGGGAAGGACCTCAAGACGGTGTATCGCGAGACCTATGACCGGCTGGCGCCGGTGTACGGAAAGTGGGTGATCTTCGATCACTGCATGCCGTTCGATGTCTCCCGCGCGTTCGACGAGGCCACGCAGTATCCGGACCCGAGGGTCTGGACGGCGGAAAGAGACCGGCAGATGTGGCAATCACTGGAGGGTTGAGGCAATGATCGTTCGTTCCGGATTGATTCGAAAGAAGCCCGACTGGAGCATGGACGACTTCCGTCGTCACTGGCGCGAGAAGCACGGACCGCTCGCGGCGAAGCTTCCCGGGCTGCGGCGCTACGAGCAGAACCACGTGACGGACAGCGTGCAGAGAGGCATCACCTTCAATCGCGGCCCGGAGCACCTGGACGGGTTCTCGATGCTGTGGTTCGACAGCATGGAGGACATGAAGGCGGCCATGGCCACGGAAGCGGGGCGGGCCCTGGTGGCCGATGAGAATCACTTCATCGGCGATCTGCGGATCGTCGCGATCGATCAGGTCGAAGTGATTCCGCCGGAGAAGAACCGGACACTCATCAAGCGCATGTCGCTGCTGCGAAGGATCCCGGAGGTTCCCGTGGACACCTTCGTGCATGAGTGGCGCGTCGAGCATGCGCGCCTGGTGCGCCGGCTCAAGGGCGTGCGCGGTTACCGGCAGAACCTGATCGTCGGGCGCGAGGCTCCGAAAGGCACGCCGGTCGACTATGCGGCCATGCCCATCGACGGCATCGTGGAGCTGTGGTTCGACGATCCGGAGTCGCTCAACGCGGCCTTCGGCTCACCGCAGGGCGCGACGCTGATGATGCACGCCCGGGAATTCATTTCCGAGATCACGACCTTTCTGGTCGAGTCTCACGTCATCGTATAGCCCATGTCCTGCAAGGAGAGTCCCATGCTCGTTCGCAAGGTGCACCACGTCGCCTACCGTTGCGCAAATGCCAAGCAGACCGTCGAGTGGTACGGCAAGTACCTCGGGATGAAATTCGTCCTCGCGATCGCCGAGAACCAGGTGCCGTCGACGAAGGCCCCCGACCCGTCCATGCACATCTTTCTGGACGCGGGAGATGGCAACATCCTCGCATTCTTCGAGCTTCCATCCTACGCACCCATGGGACGGGACCCGAACACACCGGCCTGGGTCCAGCACCTCGCGCTCGAGGTCGATTCCGTGGACACGCTCCTTGCCACGAAGGCACGCCTGGAGGCGGACGGAATCGAAGTGATCGGACCGACCGATCACACCATCTTCAAGTCGATCTACTTCTTCGATCCCAGCGGCCATCGACTGGAACTCGCAGCGAACACCGGGACGCCGGAGATGATGAAGCGCCTCGACGAGGTGAAGATGGACATGCTCGAAGAGTGGGATCGCACCAAGCGTGCGCCGAGGCACGCTGCGTGGATGCACGACGGCAGCATGGTCACGGCGTGACCGCTCAACTGTCGATGGACTCCATCAACGAAACCCACGACCCGGGCTTGACGAGCTGGGTCGGCACGGCTGACGGTCATCCTGACTTTCCCCTTCAGAACCTGCCCTTCGCGGTCTTCCGCAGGCGGGGCAGCGACGAGGAGTGGCGCGGTGGCATTGCTATCGGGGAGTCGATCCTGGACTTGCGGAAGCTTGCCGCGGCGGAGGTGCCCGCCGGAACCGCCGGGGAAGCGCTCCTGGCCGCGGCGAAGCCTCATCTCAACGAGTTCATGGGGATGGGGAAGGCCGCGGGATCCGCACTTCGCCAGTGGCTGTCCCGAGGTCTTCGGTCCGGCGCGCCGCGGCAGGACGTGTGGCGGCCATGCCTCCTGCCCCAGGCCGACGCGGAGTACCGCCTGCCTGCGACGGTGGGCGATTACACGGACTTCTACACCTCGATCCACCATGCAACGCGCGTCGGACGCCTGTTTCGTCCGGACAACCCGCTGCTGCCCAACTATCGCTGGGTGCCCATCGGCTACCACGGACGGACGTCGTCGCTGGGGGTGTCCGGACAGACGTTCCGGCGTCCGCGTGGACAGCTTCGGGCGGGAACGGCGGATCCCGCGCTCGCGCCGAGCCGTCGTCTGGACTTCGAACTGGAGATGGGTGTCTTCATCGGCGCGGGCAATGTGCTCGGGGATTCGATCGCGCTCGATCGCGCCGAAGACCACGTGTTCGGCCTCTGTCTGCTCAACGACTGGTCGGCTCGGGATATTCAGGCGTGGGAGTACCAGCCGCTGGGTCCCTTCCTCGCCAAGAACTTCGCCACGACGCTGTCGCCCTGGATCGTCACGGCCGAGGCATTGGCGCCGTTTCGTCTGCCCTGGACCCGTGACCCGGGCGAGCCGGAACCCTTGCCCTATCTTGCCTCCGAGGCGAACAGTCTTCGCGGCGCGATCGACGTTCGCCTGGAAGTCTGGCTCCGGACGGAACGCATGCGTGCCGAAGGCCGGAGCGCGCAGCGTCTGAGCTGCACGAACTTTCGCCACGCGTACTGGACCATCGCTCAAATGGTCTCACACCACACGGTGAACGGCTGCAATCTGGCGCCAGGCGACCTGTTGGGAACCGGCACGCAGTCGGGCCCGGAGGAAGAGGAATCGGGATCGCTGCTGGAACTCACGCAGGGCGGGACGCGCCCCATCGCGCTGGCCGACGGAGAATCCAGGACGTTCCTGGAGGACGGCGACACGGTCATCTTCAAGGGCTGTTGCGAACGCGAGGGAGCGGTTCGCATCGGCTTCGGGGAAGTCTGGGGTACCGTTCTTCCGGCACGGTAGGCCGCACCTGAGCTCGTTGCTCGAACAAGAAGCCACCGCAAGGTGGCTTTTCTTCTTGTAGTAAGGCCGGGGGGCGCGCCATGCCTGCGTCGGTTCCATCCCTCGTCATTCCACCCAGTGCGTGGGACGACCGCACTAGCGGCGTCCAAGCGCGCGGTGCTCGCTTGTCGAACCTCATGGGGTTGCCGTGCCACCGCACAACGAAAACCCGGGCTGTTTCCCCCCCCCGGGGGCCCCCCCCCCCGCCGGGGCCCCCCGGTGCGCGCCGTGCGTCCAAGCGACCGGTGCTCGCTTGTCGAACCCTTGTGCGGGTTCTCATGCCGCGTGTCCTGCAAACGAAAAGCCACCTTGCGGTGGCTGTTCGTTTGGCGTCCCCACGGGGATTGTGCCGGGCTCGCCTTGGGGCGATCCGTCATCCCGCGCGGTGCGCGGGACCGCAGTCGGGACTGCGTCCAAGCGAGCGGTGCTCGCTTGTCGAACCCTCATGCGGGTTCTCATGCCCGTGCCGCCGCACAAACGAAAAAGCCACCTTGCGGTGGCTGTTCGTTTGGCGTCCCCACGGGGATTGTGCCGGGCTCGCCTTGGGGCGATCCGTCATCCCGCGCGGTGCGCGGGACCGCAGTCGGGACTGCGTCCAAGCGAGCGGTGCTCGCTTGTCGAACCCCTGTGCGGGTTCTCATGCCGCGTGTCCTGCAAACGAAAAAGCCACCTTGCGGTGGCTGTTCGTTTGGCGTCCCCACGGGGATTCGAACCCCGGTTACCGCCGTGAAAGGGCGATGTCCTAGGCCTCTAGACGATGGGGACCCGAGACTATTTTCTGAGTGGTGGAGGTAAGCGGGATCGAACCGCTGACCTCTTGCATGCCATGCAAGCGCTCTCCCAGCTGAGCTATACCCCCTCTCGGAAAGGCGCGCACTATACAGGCGGCCGCGGCCCAAGTAAAGCCGTCGGATACCATGCCGGGGTTTGGTCCGGCCGGACGAGATTACTCCTCGTCTTCTTCCTCTTCTTCCTCCTCATCCTCCTCGAACTCGTCCATCGCCTCGAGCTCGGAGTCGATCATGTCGCGGATCTCCATCAGGAGATTGCGCAGCGCTTCGTTCTGCTCTTTCAGTTCCTGTTTTGTCATGGTGCACTCCCAGCCTTGGTTTACCCGCTCGTGGCGGGGGTTGGCGAACGTACGATCTTCTTCGACCCGGTCGAAGCCGACCCGGCTGCCGACGACGCGCGGATTATAGCCACAGCACTCGTGCAGGCATCCAGCCTTGTGTCATCGAATCACGAAATCGGTTCGGGATCCCGACACATTCTGCTTCGCCTCCGCTGACAGAGACTTCGGCTCCAGTAGAAAGATCCGTTCGGGCGCGATCTGGCCCTTCGTCGTCAGGGCGTCCTTCACGGCCTGGGCCCGCTGCATGGCCAGATGACGCAGGTCGTCTTCGCCGATCACGATATGGGTCAGCATCAGCTTTTCCATCTCTTCCTTGGGCAGCGACTTCTCCAGGCCGATGGCATTGCGCGGTTTGGGAAACTTCTCCGTCTTGTACGCCTTGGTCAGCACGCGCTCGTACTGGTCCGGGGCCACAGTGACGGCCTCCACGCCGGCGGGCGCTTCACCGGCCCGGACCAGTTCGTTGAATCGCTGGGTCTTGAGTTTGCGTTCGAAGGCGGCGCGCAGCAGACCTTCGTGATCCTTCTCCGGGTCCACGTGGCCGGTGATCTCCAGCTTGAGCGCGGGCCGTTCGGTCAGCGCCTTGCTCAACTGGTCCAGCTTGCCCTGCCCCGCGGACTCGAAGGCGGCGGCGCCGACGGGAAACTCCAGGTAGGACAGTTGTTCGCCGTCGCCTCCCATGAGGGAACCCAGCAGCGCGAAGGGCGAAGTGATGGCCTTGGTGATGAGATTCACGATGACCTGCCAGATCACGCGGCCGAGACGGAACTTGGGGTCGTCGAGCGAGCCGGAAACGGGGACATCGAGATTGATCTGGCCGTTGCGGTCCTTCAGCAGCGAGACCGCGAGCGTGACCGGCAGATTGACGGCGTCCGCACTCTCCACTTTCTCGCCGAAGGTGAACTGGTCGATGAACACCTTGTTCTCTGCCTTGATGCTGCGTTTCTCGATGAAATACGAGAGATTCAGCGAAAGCTTGCCCTTCTCGATGGTGTAGCCGGCGTACTTGCCCGAATAAGGCGTGAACGGCGGCAGTTCGATGTCCCGGAACGACACCTTCAGATCGGCGAACAGGTCGCCCGCGAGCGGGTTGATCTGCCCGGTGATTTCCAGCGGCGCGGAATTGCCCAGCTTGCCGCGCAGATCCACGTCGGCCCGGCTTCCGGCATCGGAGAGCAATCCGGATACGCGGCCCCCCACCTCCGTGAGGGTGGCGTTCACGTTGGGCTTGATCATGCGGTCGCTGAAGTGGACCGTCCCGCCCTGCAAGGTGACCTGGTCGATGCGGATGGACTTGGGGACGGGCGAGCCGGCGGTGGCATCCGCGGGAGGTGGCGCCTTCGACGCAGCAGGCGGGGTGTTGCCGGCAGCCTGATCCTTCGCCGGGTCCTTGACCACGAGGTTCTGCACGTTGATGGTGCCGTCCGGCAGGATTTGCAGCTGCGACTGGAAGTCGGTGAGAGCGACGTTCCGCACGGCGAGTGAGAACGGTTCGGTGCGGGCCTTGATGCCTTCCACGAACAGTGAATTCCACTTGAGCAGCGACTCGGCGGAGGCCTTGTCGACGAGCGCGAGTTTGGCCAGGCCGAAATTGCCCTCGTAGCCGACGACCGGGGCTCCCTTGTCAGGCAACGACACGGTCAGCGCGCCTTCGAAGGACGCGGCGGCGCTGTTCAGCGTGACGTTGAGCTTGTCCGCGAAATACGGCTCGAACGGCAACAGGTCCAGCGCCGTGAGTCGAGTCTTGAGCGATGCCTGAACGGGCGCGAGCCCGAACGTGCCTGACACGCCAAGCTCCGCCGTGCGGTTGATGCGTGTCCTGAAATCCAGGTGCGAGGTCGCCGGCGCGCCGAACGCGACGTCACGCACTTCCATGCGAACCGGTGAAAGTTCCAGGACCACCCGGCTGGGCGGAACGTCGTCCGTGAACTGCACCGTGCCTTGGTCGAGCAGGAACTTGCCGAGCGTCACGGACCAGGGGGCATCCGCGGGCGCGGAGGAAGCTGCGGTCGCTGCGGCGGGTGCCGTGGCCGGCCGGGGTTCGCCGGGGCCGGGAACGAGCTGCGTCAGGTCGATGGCCCCGTTCTTTGCGCGGCTTGCCCGCGCGACGGGCTTGATCAGGCGGATCTCGCCGACCGACGCCTTTCGCTGAACGGTGTCGGCTCCGGCGTCCGCCACGCTCAACGACGCAAGCGCCAGGAAGTCCTGCGGCTGTCCACGTTTGCGCAGCTTGAGGTCTCGGAGGTCCAGGCCGGCCCGGCTGACGACGATCCGCGGCGGCTGTTCGGACAGACCGGCATTCAGGTGGGCCCGCAGATCCAAAGCTCCATCGACGATGTCGAACAGGATCCGGGAGGCGTAGTACGGTGCATAGCGGCGAGGGGCGAGCTTGGCGAGCGACGCGTCGAGTTCAAGCGCACTGGAGGCCACGCCATAGGTGCCCTCCACCTCGATCTGTTCACCGGCGTCCGTCGATGCGCTCAGCCGGATGCTCGCAGGCGCTGCGTCGGCTGCGGTGGAGAGTCCTTGCACCGAGACGGTGATGGGTGCCAGTGTCGTCGCAAAGCCGGGCTGCACGGATTCGTCGCGGAATGCCACGGATGCATCCACCGCCACGCTTTCGACGGTGACGGTGCGGGCCTTGCCGCTGGCCGGAGGCTTCGCTTCGGCAGCAGGCTCCGGTTCCGGTGGATTCCCGGTGGCGGCGGAGTCCTTGCCTGTCTGACCCAGGACGGCCAGGTTGATCGAGCCGTCGGAAAGCCGGGTGGCGTGCACGTCGAGTCCTTCGAGCTTCACCGACTTGAGGGGTACCCGGTCGCCGAAAGCTTCGATCCCGTCCGTCCTCACCTCCAGCCGCTTGAACCCCACGAGGGGCTGCGACTCTGGCGACGCAAGCTTCACGTCCCGGAGGGCCGTCATCCCCGCGATCACGAGCTTGGGCTTCGCCGCCGCGGACTGGGAGAACGTGAGCGTGGCGTCGACATCCAGACGCGCACTGTCCAGCCGGTAGGGGAGCTGGAAGGGCACGTACTTGAGGTAATAGGGGATGTCGAGGTCGTTCAGCCGCACCGTCAGGGTCGTGTCCGGGTGGAGTGGAAGGGCTTCGACTTGCCCTTGAGGTCGAACGCGGTCCCGTTGATGCGCGCGGAGAAAGCCGGCTGGACGAAGGTGTCGCCGTGATAGGGCAGATTGGAAATGAACGGCACGGCGATCGTGAGTTCGCGGACCTGGTGCTTCGTGCCGCCGGGCTGGTCATCGACGTCGATGCTGCCGCCGGTGAGGCGGATGTTGTTGACGGAGAAGCGTGCGGGCTCCTCGTCCTTCTTGTCGTCCTTGGCGAACTTCTCGAGCAGATCCGTGAAGTTGAACCGGTTGCCCGGCATGCGCACCACGTGCACGTAGGGGGCCTCCAGCAGGACCTCCCGCAGCACCGGCGCGCGGCGATAGATCGATTCGCCCTCGAGATCGATCCGGAGCCGCTTGAACGCCACGAACTGCTGCTCGCTGCCTGGCTCATGGATGGCGAAGTTCTCCACCTCGACAGTGAGCAGGAGCGGATTGATCCGGATCTCACCCACGGTCACCTTGCGGCCCAGCTCTTCGGAGGCCTTGCCGACCAGCAACGACTTGACGAGCGGCGGTGCGACGAGAAAGCCGAAGGCGACGAGGAGGCCCAGCGTGATGGCGATGCCCAGGAGCGTGCGCTTGAGCCACTTGCGGCGCCGGGGAGCGGGTTGGGCAGCTGCGGCCTCGAGACGGGCGCGCTTGCGCAGGATCCTGGCGAGCAGTGTCACGATGGGGCGACCTTCCTCATGGAGTTCTTCTTGGAAAGTCCGAGAGTACAGAAACGCCGTCCCGAAATGAAAGCGGGCCGCATCGGCCCTGCGAAGCCGATGCGCCCACGGCCGCGGGGGCGAACTGCGCTCTCGCGCTATTTCTTGAGCATGGGCTGCAGCTTCGCCATCACTTCGGAGCGTCCGGCTCCACCCGGGTGGCAAAGCTGTAGACGGTCTTGCCATCCGGCGCGATGAGATATTTGTGGAAGTTCCACTGGGGCGATTCGCGCGTGGCCTTGGCGAGCTGCCTGAACAGAGGGTTGGCGGCATCACCGCTGACGGAGGTCTTCTCGACCATGGGGAACTGCACGCCGTACGTGAGCCGGCAGAAATCGCCCACCGCCGTGTTCGTGTCCAGCTCCTGGCGGAAATCGTTCGACGGAAAGCCCAGTACCACCAGACCCTTGTCCTTGTACTGGCGATACATGCCCTCGAGCTTCTCGAACTGCGGGGTGAACCCGCACTTGCTCGCCGTGTTCACGACGAGAATCGCGCGGTTCTCGAACTGGCACAGGTCGAGCGGCTTGCCGTCGAGGGACTTCATCTGATGGTTGAGCAGGGCGGGGCAGGCCGCACCCGCGACCGCGGGGATGGCGAGCAGGGTGGCGGCGAGGAAGGGCAGGATCGGCTTCTCGTTCATGGCGGAGTCCGGTGAGAGGGAAACTGCGCGGTCAGAGACGCCAGGTCTGTGGAAAGTTCCGCACCGCGGGGGCCCAATGGGTACCATTGCCATGCCGGTATCGCGCCGGCTCGCCGTAATGGCGCACAACCCAGCGTGGGGAGAACCGCTCATGCACAAGATCGTCGTCACTGCTCTCTTCGCGGCATTCTGCGCCGCACCGGCCTTTGCGGAGAATGCCCAGCAGAACAAGATGAAGGAATGCAACGCGCAGGCCAAGGAACAGAAGCTCTCGGGCGACGACCGCAAGAAGTTCATGAGCGAGTGCCTCTCGGCCGCCAAGGAGGACGCGAAGAAGAAGCTCACGGCGCAGCAGGAAAAGATGAAGAGCTGCAATGCCGAAGCGAAGACCAAGGACCTCAAGGGCGCAGACCGCAAGAAGTTCATGAGCGACTGCCTGTCCGCCAGTTGACGGACGGCAGCCGGTCCGGCCGAAACCCCGTGATGCAACGCGGGGTTTTTTCATGCCCGAGGCGCGGCCCGTCGCCTGGCCGTGCTCCGGTCTGGGAGTGGTTCAGCGCGTACTGCACGGTGCTGTTCCTCGCCGTGGGCTCGGCAGGGCAGAGCCCGGCAGGATTCGCCTGGGCGAGCGGCGGTACGCTCCTCGGCGGATTCGCCGCCGGCGGCATAGTCGGCAACCTGGGCTGGATGCCTGGTATGCGCGGACACAATGAACTGGGTCTGATTCCATTCGGTTCCATCGGCATGACCGTCTTGCCCCTTGGCACTGCGCTGTGGGTCGCTCACGACGCAGAGGCGATGACGCACGCGTTCGTATCGCTGAGTGCGGCGCTACATGGAGCGTTTTCCGCCTGGTTCGCTGTCCCGCTCTACCGGTTTCTCCGTGACCGCCCCGGCGCGCCTGACGCGGGAACGAGACGGGTAGCGGCGCTCGCATCCATGCTGATCCTCGCTGCAGCCGGATTTGCTGCGCACCGCGCTGGAACGCGCCGGCCTGGCGGCCTGGCACGTGTGGGTGGTCCTGTCGTTGATGAATGCAGCCGTCGCCCTGTTCATCTACCGTCTGCTGCCGGAATTCCTGCTGCGGTTTCTCGCCTGGCTGCTGGTGCATGGCATCTACAGGCTGCGCCGTGAAGGCATGGAACACATTCCGGAAAGAGGAGCCGCCCTGATCGTCTGCAACCACGTGAGTTTCGCGGACGCGGTCGTCGTCATGGCTGCCTGCACCCGCCCCATCCGGTTCGTGATGGATCACCGGATCTTTCGCGCGCCGGTGCTGAGCTTCATCTTCCGGGAAAGCCGGGCCATCCCCATCGCCCCGGCAAAGGAAGACCCGGAAATGCTGGAGCGGGCCTACGACGAGGTCGCGCGGGCGCTGGAACAAGGCGAACTCGTGGGCATCTTTCCGGAAGGAGCCATCACGCGGACCGGCGAACTGCAGACCTTTCGCAATGGCGTGCGCAGGATCATCGATCGCACGCCGGTACCGGTGGTTCCCCTCGCCCTGGCCGGGTTGTGGGGGAGCGTATTCAGTCGCCGATACGCGGGACTGTGGCGGTACCTGCCCAAGGCCTTTTCGCCGCGAATCCGCATCCGTGCGGGCGCACCGGTGCCGCCCGAGTCTCTCGACCCGCAGCGGCTGCCGGAGATCGTGCTGGAGCTCCGCGGTCGCGAGCCATGGGCGCGATAGACGCATCGGAGGCCACCGGCTAGAGTCCCTTCGTATTGGGCCGCAGCGGGGATCCGCCGATGGGAAAGAAGGGCGCCAGGAAGGAGTCCGACGACTCGGACAAGAAGAAGGACAAGGAGAAGGGCGGCAAACGGCGCGCTCGGCCGCCGGATCTTCCGCTCATGGACCTCGTGGAAGGCTGTCCGCCCCATGGCCGGCTGGTCTTCGAATGGGTGGTCGGGAATGGGATCGGCGACGCCGCCGTGGAAGATGCCCAGGCTGCGTTCGAACGCGCCTACGAGTGCGGCGGACCCGGGCGGAGGAACTGGCGCGGAGCGAAGAGGCGCAAGAGAGTGACCGGAAAGGGGACGAAGTCGTGTGCCGGATTCGTTCGCGCATGGTCATGGGGCCCGTGAACGGCCAGCAGTCGTGGCGTATCGACGAGGATCCGGTGCGGCGGGCGACGACCTGGAACTGGGTCGGATTTTTCGTCATCGAGGACCGTTCCTGGAGTTGACTTTTCTCTGTCAAGCAACCCGACAAAACCATCCACAGAACCTGTGGATAAAACTGTGAATGACGCTGGGAGAAACCCCAAAAAATGCTTTCGCGAGGCTGACTTAGCTTGTTCCGCTCAAGTTTTGGTCACGGCGATTTCTTCAATTTTTCATTGACTTATCTCGATCTTCGAGGAAGTGCCCGGGCCGGTTGAACGTGCTTGACTTCTGTGTGCCGGTTCGTTTGATAACTGCCGTTCGCGCTCTTGACAGAACCGCCGGATTTGCGCTCTTCCAACAACGGCGCGCGTCCCCCCGAAGGATCGCAGATGCAACCCCAGTATCGGCGCCGTTTTTCGAGCGCCACGGCCGCCGAAAGCCCGTGGATTGGACATCCGGATGTCCAGCGGTGAGGCGATCGGCGCGTTTCGGTTACCGTCTCTGTTGGATCCGTCGTCGGCATGCAATATGCCAATGAGGGCAGCGTGGGCCCGCGCCTGACCGTCCTGGAGACCGCCATGAATCGACTGTCCGTTTGCATTGCCGTGATCGCTTGCCTGTCACCCCTTGCCGCCCAGGCGGACCGGATCACGACGATGACCCGGGAAGAGAAGTGCGTGTACGTCGCACGGCTGCAGGTGGCGGCCGCCTTCTACTACACCCAGGGACAGCGACGTGACGAGGTGAAGATCCATTGGCACGGCGACGACAGCCAACGAACGGGAGTTCGTCACGCGCACCATCGATCAGGGATATCAGGCGATGGAGCGGGAGTCCCGGGAGGGGAAGGCGGGCATACCCGTGGAACTCATCGGCGATCGTGCGTATCAGTCCTGCATGACGGAAACGGCGCTCTGATCCCGGTCGTGACACCGTGACAGGGGGCTCACCTGTCTCGGTCGAAGGCCGGAAGCGGAGGTTTCCGCGCTACGCCGAAGGCTCGGGCTCCGAGGCGTCGAAGTCCAGTTCGACGCGTGCACCGCAGGGATCGAAGCAGAACAGTTGCCATGTGCCGGAGTCGTTCTGACGGGCGCAGGTCGTACTGATTCCGTGGGCTTTGAGGCGCGCCGTGGTCGCCGGCAGGTCCGTGGCGGTCCACGCCATGTGATCCAGCACTCCGCGGGGGTCGGCAGGCAGCGGGCGGCCGGCGATCACATGCAGTGCCGGCTGTTTGCCGATATAGAGCCAGACGCCGGGAAATCCCATGTCGGGCCGCGGGCCCGGCACGAGGCCCAGTAAGTCGACGTAGAAGTGCGTGGTGGCCTCGAGATCAGAGGTCAGCACGGTGAAGTGGTTCATTCCTTCGATGGGCATGTTCTCCGGGATTCCGTGGGCGAGGCAGCGCTATTTCTTCGTGCCCGCTGACGGTGCAGGGGGACGACGATGCACCAGTTGCAGCCGCGGGGTTGCCTGGGCGCGGGCTCACCGTGATGGTGACCTCTGAACCGCGCAGAGCCGCCGGGGTGATTTCCACGTGGGCGGTCCGATCGCCGCGGAGGAACGTGAGCTCGCTCACCTTGCCCTGGGTCGCCATCACCGGTTCCCACCCGAACGTCGGCATCTGTTCGGCGTAATAGGCGTACGCCAGCGTGGAGGCTCGCTTGAGCACCAGCACCACCTTGCCGAACCAGCGGTCGGGCCCGCCCAGAATGATGATCGAACGCTCGGTGTTGATTCCGGGTGTTGGGCGGAATCGGAATGTCCGGAGACGGGTTGGTAAGTCGGAGATCCTCCTGCCGGAGGCGATGCAGCGCCCGAGGCAGTCGCCGAAGTGGAGGTGTTCGGTGCAGTTCCGTTGGTCGGCTTCGTGCCGGTCGTCTGCGGTGTGCAGGCGGGAAGCGCGAGGACCGCGACCGCGACCGCGGCGAGCGATGGATTGCGCCAGGAAAATGCGACAAGATTCATGAGCCGCCCGAAGTGACGAACTGGATTTTCGATGATGCGGGGTGCGTGCGGGGGTGTCAACGCCGGAGCACGCACCGGCTTGCGCCCGCGACGGGCCGCTCAGGAAACGAGAGAAGAAACACGCCCGTGGATCGCACCGAACGCTTCTATCGCATCGAACGCATGCTGCGTTCGCGGCGGATCGTGACGATCGACGCGTTCCTCGACGAACTGGAAGTCTCGCGTGCCACTTTCAAGCGGGACCTCGAATACCTTCGCAGCCGGCTCAGCACCCCCATCGTGTGGGACGGCGAGGCGGGCGGTTACCGGCTGGCGTCCGACGAACCGGAATCCGAACTGCCCGGCCTGTGGTTCGACGCCGCCGAGGCCCTGGCGCTCCTCACGATGCACGAGCTGCTGGAGCAGATCGGAGGCGGCATGCTCGAGGCGCACGTCGCGCCGATCGCCTGAACGGCTGGAGAAGATCCTGGGCCGCCGCGGCCACGCGGCTCGCAGGTGCGCAACAGGATACGGCTGCTGCAGATGGCGCGGCGGTCCGTGGGGTCGGCACAGTTCGCCGTGCTCGCCCAGGCACTGCTGGAACGCAAGCGGCTCGCCATCGTCCACTTCAACCGGGCGTCCGGGAGAGGCTGGAGCGCGAGATCTCGCCGCAGCGCCTCGTGTACTACCGGGACAACTGGTATCTCGATGCCTGGTGCCACTTGCGCAACGGCCGCGAAGTTTCGCCGTGGACGCGGTGGAATCGGCCCGCTTCTCGATGCGGCGGCGGCCGAGGCGTCCCAGGAGGAAATGGACAGGGGCTGTCCAGCGGCTACGGGATCTTCTCCGGCGCGAACGTGCGGTGGGCGACGCTGCGCTTCACGCCGGAACGTGCGCGTTGGGTCGCGTCGGAACAGTGGCACCCGGCTCAGCGGATCCCGGTTCGAGGCGGATGGAAGCTACATCCTGGAAGTGCCCTATAGCGATGATCGGGAGCTTTCGATGGACATCCTCAAGCATGGGGCCGATGTGGAGGTACTGGCACCGGACACGCTGCGTTCGTCGCTGGCGGCCCAGTTGCAAGGCTCTTGGCCGTTACGGCGATCCTGCCGGAGGTGGCTCACGCAGTGAGCCCGGACCCGTCATCGGACCCCGGGCAGTCTAGGGAGGGCGCGCTTCGGCGCTTGCTGCCATTTACTGACGCCTTCGCGTCAGACCGCCGACAACGAGCGGGATCACGGGAAATCAAGCGATAGCCTGTGTGATGAAAGGCAAGGGTTCAGACTGTTCCTGCAATTGAGGAGAGAACATTGGGTCACTTCCCCGCAATCAACTCTGCAGCTTTCCGCCATGGCCATGATCGGCAGATTGGTGTTTCCGCTGATCACGGTTGGCATAAGCGAACCGTCGATAACGCGTAGATTATCGATGCCCCGAACCCGAAGCTTGCTATCGACTACGGCGTCGCGATCCTCACCCATGCGACATGTTCCGACCGGTGGTAGATCGTTTCTGCGCGGGCTCGTATCCACTTCTTGCGGGATTCCGCGCTGGTAAACGGATCGATATCGAGTTTGCGCTTAATCTGCTTTAGGAGCGCCGGCTGATCGATGATCTCGCACATCTGCCGAACGCCTTCCTGCATACTGACGAAATCACTTTCATCGGATAGAAAGCGGGGGTCGATCGCCGGCGCAACGAAGGGATCGGCCGATCGCAGTCAGCGTTCCACGACTCTTCGGGCGAAGCTGACATACACGAATGGCAAAGCCGTGTGGGACGCGCTCGCCCGGCGGCGGGTTTCGAAGCGCGACGATGAGATGAGCCTGCCACTCGGGCCACGATGAGGTTTTATCGGGCCCCCAGAAGGCTCCGGCTTCGACGCCCTGCGAGGTGCCGGGCCCTGTTCCTCGGAGCATATATTGTGCGCCAGCCAAGGCACCTCTGATCAATCCAATGTACGGCGTCAGTGTGATCGGCTGCGACGCCTCCAATCGAATCGCACAATCCAAATGATCTTGCAGATTGCTTCCAACGCCGGCGGAATCGAGCACCGGCTTGATGCCGAGTGAACGGAGGTGATCGGCCGGTCCAATTCCTGACAGCATCAGTAATTGCGGCGAACCGATGGCCCCGGAAGTCAGCAAGACTTCTCGTTCGGCCGAGACGGTGACCTCACGCCCGCTGTGCTCAATGACAACACCCCGAACGCGCGTGCCTTCGACCGCGAGGCGCCGAACCTGAGTGTTGGCCATGATGGTCAGATTGCTTCGTCCCTTTCCCTGGTCGAGAAACTTGAAAGCACCTGAACGCTTGCCGTCTGAGATCGTGAGTTCGTAGAAGCCTGCGCCCATCTGAGACGGACCATTGAAGCCGTTGTTCTCGGGGAGGCCTGCCGACTTGGCGCTCTCAATAAATGCCTTCGAGATTGGATGCTGCAATACGCCAGACAAGTCGGATCGGACCAGAATAACCTCGGTCCTGATCGGGCTGGGACGTTACCTGGGCGGCGTCCTCGATTTTCCTAAGGTAGGGGCGGAGGTTTTCGTACCCCCACCCACGACAGCCTTGCGCTTCCCATGAGTCGTAATCCTGAGGGTTTCCCCGGATCGCAATCATGGAGTTGATGGCGGACGACCCTCCCACCACCTTGCCACGGGGAATGTAGATCTTGCGATTGTTGAGTTCGGTCTGCGGTTCGGTCCAAAATTGCCAGTTATGCTTCGGACTCGTGTAGAGCACGCGAATGCCTGCCGGCATGTGAACGAAGATTGAAGAAGAGGACGTCCGGCCTCGAGCAGCAACACCTTGACGTTGGGATCTTCGCTCAATCGAGCGGCGAGCACGCATCCTGCCGATCCTGCGCCGACAACGATATAATCGTATTTCGAGAGCTTCATCCTCCGTCCCCTATTTCAAAAGCCGACGATCGGTTCGTTTTGCGACCAGTTTCGCCAAGGTCAGAGCCTTCCCGACTTGCAAAAGCCATCGCCAAACTATAATTGGTCCTACCAATCAGGTCGATCCAATTATAGCGACGAAGGCTTGGTAGTCAACGGAGAGCTCGTCTCATGTTTCAATACCGGAGGATCGTGGCCGCGTTCCTGCTCCTCGGCGCAGGGCTCGCCGTCTTGCTGCTCGCTCCTGCCAAACCTGCCATCCAGCCAGACCAAGAGACGATTCGACGAGTGATATGGGCTCTGGGCCCCTAGCCGACTTCAGGACGTCCGATATCGATGATCCGTCGCTCATTTAGATCTTGGATGGCCGCCGAGTCGTACTTCAGTATCGACTTGAGGATGTTGCAGTATCTTCGCCTCGCCGCGGCGGTCCTTTGGCATATTCGATCTTCGTTCCGGAAAACTTGATCGGGTTGGCGACGAGAGGGGCTGTTGCGCCGGAAGAATGAGGAAGATTGATCTGCATTTCCCGATGGATCACCTGAGGGTGAGCGAACACCTGATCCAGCCGGTTGATCGGCGCGCAAGGCACGCCCACGGGCTCCAGAATGGAAATCCAATGCTGGGTCGTCTGCTGTACCAGATGCGCATCCAGCAGGGGGATAAGTTGGTCACGATTCTTAAGCCGATCGGTGTTCGTGACGAAACGGCTATCGGTTGCCAAGCCGTTAAACCAGTAGCTGCACAGAATTTCCGGAATTGCTGATCATTACCAACGGCGAGCACGAAGGAACCATCCTTTGTTTTGAAGACCTGATATGGAACGATGTTTGGATGCGCGTTGCCGGACCGTTTGGGCGGCGTGCCGGTCGTGAGGAAATTCAAATTTTGGTTGGCGAGAACCGCGACCTGGACGTCCAGCAGTGCCATGTCGATATGCTGTCCTTCTCCGGTGCGCTCGCGATGCAGTAACGCGGAGATGACGCCGGCGGCGCTATACATGCCGGTGAGAATATCGACGATCGGAACTCCGACCTTCTGAGGGCCTCCGCCGGGTCTGTCGTCACTCTCTCCGGTAATACTCATCAGGCCGCCTATAGCCTGAATAGCCATATCGTATCCTGCTACATCTTTCATCGGGCCGGTCTGGCCGTAGCCGGTGATCGAGCAGTAAATGATGTCAGGCTTCAGCTTTCGAGTGACTCGTAGTCGAGGCCGTAACGCGCCATGTCGCCGACCTTGTAGTTCTCGATCACGATGTCGGCTTGTTGCGCAAGCGCGCGCACAATGGCGCTGCCTTCCTCGGTCGATATGTCGACGCAGATCGAATGCTTGCCGCGGTTGGCACTCAGGAAATACGCGCTTTCGGTCGTATCGATTCCGCCGTCTTTCCGCAGAAAGGGCGGCCCCCATTGCCGTGTATCGTCGCCGGTGCCGGGCGTTCGATCTTCCAGACCTCGGCACCGAGATCCGAAAGCAACTGCCCCAACCAAGGCCCCGCGAGAATTCTTGAAAGATCCAGCACTCGGTAACCCACCAACGGTCCAGCCATGACGCTTCCTTGAAGTTTGCGGCGCGAATAGTTGCGCGACCCGTGCGGCCTTCATTCAAGCATAATTGGACTAGCCAAATTGGTCAAACCAAATAGGCTGGGATCGGTTTTGATGGGTCAGGCCTGCTTTCCGGTCGCGTGAGAGCCGCTCAACGATCGCGGGTTGGTGCCAACTGCGGTGCTTGACACCCCAGCAGGCGACGCGTACGGACAGACCAAATTGGTTTATCCAATTAAAAACGCTGCGCGGTCAAAGCTCCGCGCATGGTGAAAATACCGGGAAGAACGTGAAGGCGGTGCTGTATGGCGCGAGTAACTCTCCAGAATGTCGCGAAATCCTTTGGAGGAGATCGAGGGCCGTGGGCGGTGCAGGACTTTTTCGTTGGATATTGCCGATGGCGAACTGGTCGTTTTCGTCGGCCCGTCCGGCTGCGGCAAGTCCACGACGTTGCGCATGCTTGCCGGGGCTTGATGATGTCACATCGGGCAAGATTCTGATCGGCGGGCGGGATGTGACTGCGCTCCCGCCAAAAGATCGCAATATTGCGATGGTCTTTCAGAACTACGCGCTCTATCCGCAGAAGACAGTCTACGAAAACATGGCGTTCGGTCTTCCGTGTCCGGGGAGTCGAAAGAAGAGATTGATCGTCGCGTGCGTAGCGCGGCATCGAGCCTCGGTCTTGAGCCTTTGCTCGAGCGGAAGCCGCGCCAACTGTCGGGTGGCCAGATGCAGCGGGTCGCGCTTGGCCGCGCGTTAGTCCGCGACCCCGACGTTTTCCTGCTCGACGAGCCTCTCTCCAATCTTGATGCCAAGCTGCGCGTCAGGACGCGTGAGGAGATCGCGACGCTGCACGCCCGGCTGGGCGCCACGATGATCTTTGTTACCCACGATCAGGTCGAAGCCATGACGCTCGGTGACCGGATCGTGATCATGCGTGATGGCTGGATCCAGCAGGCGGGCGGCCGCTGGACCTTTACGACCGGCCGGAGAACGTCTTTGTGGCGGCCTTCATCGGGTTCCCAGAGATGAACCTGGTCGAGGCGGATTGCTCCGCGACGGGGCGTGGTCGAAATGCGTTCCGGCGGTCTGAGCGCCAACTGGATTGCCTGACGGCGAGTCTTCTCGAGACGGAGAAGGGCGTCACGCTCGGCATCAGGCCCGAGCATATCGATCGTGCGGAAAGGCGTCCACGGCATTTGAGATGATCGTCAGCCTTGTCGAGCAAATCGGCGCGCAGACTTATGTGCTGGGGACGATATTCGGTCAGAAGTTCCGCGCGGTATTCGCGCGCGACGACGTGCTCGCGGCCGGCGACAAGGTCCCCGTCATTCTGCCCGCGCAGAGGTTGCATATGTTTTCGCGCGAGAACGGAAGGACGTTGAGGCAATCAAAATCAATAAGCGAAATTAGCAAAGGGAGGGAAAAGCGTCATGCGACCAGGCACACTCAAATCAATGGAAGTCAGGGTAGGTCTTTCGGCCTTAGCCGACGAGACTTTCTCAAAACATCGGCCGGAGCGGTGGTTGGAGTGACGGGCTCTCTGGCGGCTCCGTACGTGAACGCTCAAGCCGGGGTGACGCTCCAGTTCCTGAACAATGAAACCGCGGCCGATAGCGAGCCGTGTTGCAGAAACGCGTGCAACGAATATGAGACGATGGCGGCGATCAATTCCGGTACTCCGTATGACCTCGCCACCCAAGGCTATATCGCCCATATTCTTCAGTATGCCCGCGGCGGTCATCTTCTTCCGGTGACCGATCTTGTGAAGCAGCATTCCTGGGGGCAGATGGGCGCTTGGAAGTATCAGGGAGAAAACTGGTTCTATCCCTACGACTACAATCTGGTGACCTGTTATTATCGAAAGGATCTTTACGCCGAGAAGGGCCTCAAGATCCCTAATACATGGGCGGAATATCTCGAAAACTGCCGGGCGCTGACTGTGACAAAGGACGGCAATAGAGCGAGTGGCGGGTTGCGTAATGCCGCTTGCGAGCGACAGCGCGACCAACTGGGCAAGCTTCGGAAATCTGTTCGCGGAGGCCCCGCAATTTTACGATGACAAGTGGAACGTTGTCCTTGACGCTCCCGAGAATGCGGATCGGGCGGGCCGCTTCCTCGATCTTTATGGCGAACTCTACAAGACTATGCCGCCAGGACTGAATACGGTGGGTTATGCCGAGCTGATGAGCCTGTTCGTCACTGGGAAGGTGCGCATACCCTTTACTCCGGTCGTGTAGTCGAGGCGCTTGAAGCGCGAAATCCGGATCTCGCGGACAAGTATGGCATCTTTGCCGCACCAGACAGCGCCGGCAAACAGAAGGCGCTGCCGTTTGCCTTCGACGGGTTCGTCGCATTCAAGACCAGGCAAAGCGAGGAGACGCTCAGGTTCCTCGATGGTTTATCGATGAGCACTACATCGACTGGCTGCATTCGGCTTGGATGAACTTCCAGCCGGTGCGATTAGACATTTACGAGGATCCGCGCTGGAAGAAGCACCCGATGATTCAGAAGCATTGGGCAACGATGATGCAGATGAAGTCGTTCATCGACCCGGACAGCAAGGTCAGGCTCTCGTCGGTCGACTTGATCGGTCCGTCAATCGATCTGCGGCCGTGCAAGGTCTTCGATTCGAATGTCATGCCCGAGATGCTGCAGAACAAGGTGCTCAGGAACATGTCATCGGCCGATTGCGTGAAGGCGGCGGCCAATCGCATCCGGAAGCTTGGCTGAATTTTGTTGACGAAAAGGTAGGTGCCTCATGAGGCAGGATTGGCGAATCATCGGCTTGTTCGTCGGGGGCGTTTTGATAGTCGGCGCGATCGTTGGCGGGCCACTCCTGTACTCCATCAAGCTCTCATTCTACGCGGCGGAGTCCTTTATCGCTCCGCCGCGATGGGTCGGGTTTGGAATTATCTCACCGTCCTGGAGGACGGTAACTTTTTAGGGGCGCGCTGTTAAACGGGGTAATGATTTCGATTCAGCGATCGTATTGCAGGTCGCGCTCGGCGTGAGCGTTGCACTCGTTCTGAATCGTCAGTTCATGGGGCGAACGGTCGTTCGTGCGCTGTCGATCATCCCTTACTTTCTTCCGACAGTCGTTGCCTGCCTCATCGCGCAATGGATGCTCGATCCGAATTACGGTTGATCAAAGGGTATCCTGGCCTCGTTCGGGTCGAGCATGTTCGATTGGGGCGCCGACTCGCCACCGCAGGAACGGTTGTTCTCGTCAGCGTATGGATATGGACTCCGTTTGTAGTGACGTGCGTGCTGGCTGTCTGCAGACAATTCCGGTCAGCTTTACGAGGCCGCTCGCGGTCGACGGCGCAGTGCCTGGAAGCAATTCTGGCATCACGCCGCCGGGTCTCAGGTCCGTCTTGATCGTCGTGGTTCTGCTGAGCGGCATCTGGATGTTCAACAAGTTCGACGTGATCTGGCTGTTACCCCAAGGGAGGCCCGATGAACCAGACCGAGATGCTCCCGACCCTGGCCTATCGAAGGGGCGTTTCTGGAGTTCGATCTCGGGGGGAGCCGCGGTGGCGACAATCTCGTTGCGCTTCTGGCGACCGTTATCCTGATCTATCTGCGATTCTTCCCCATCGACGAAACAAAGCAAGGCACGATGACGGTGACAGCAACACCAACTCTCCGCCGAGGCCGCCTCTCCGTCGTTGCTGCTGTGCCGATCCCCGCGGCAGGCTTCCCAGCGCCTCTCGGGTTCGATCCGCTCGGCACGGACGGCGCCAAGGCCGGCATCCGGAAACGAAATTGTTCGGGTTTCAGCCGGTCGGTCAAAAAATTGCCAGGCGTGTCGGCCTCTACGCGGCTGTGGTGGCGATCTGTATCTACTCGTTCTTTCCGATTTACTGGATGATTCTGTCGAGTCTTCGCCCGCACAGCTGTTTCTGGACACGTCGTTGGTGTTCTGGGCCGCCGGATCTTTTCTTGGTAATCGCTGCTGGAGCTTACGAACTACCTGGCCAATTTTCTCAACAGCGCGCTGATGGCGGTGGCCACGATCATCGTTGCCACCACGTTTTCCCTGTTCATTGCCCTAGGCGCGACGCGGCTGCGGTTCCGCGGCAAGACGACGTTGGTTGCCTCGATGTTGTTTGCTTATATGTTTCCGCCGTTGATGCTGGTTGTCCCGATGTCGGCCTTGTTCCGCATGGTCGGGCTTTCCGACAGCCTGTGGGGCCTGCTGATTGCTCACCTCGCAATCTCGCTCCCGTTAGGCGTCTGGCTTTTGTGGGGCTTCTTCAAGTCGATGCCATTTGACCTGGAAGAAGCGGCAATGGTCGACGGGTGCTCGCAGTTCGGCGCGTTCATCAAGGTGGTCTTGCCGCTTTCCGCACCCGGCCTGATTACGGTCGGTATCTTCTCGTTCCTGCTGTCCTGGGCCGACTATGTGTTCGCTCTCGTCTGATCTCGGGATTAAAACATGACGCTTCCGGTGGCGTTGGCCTCGATGCTGGGAAGGCGCAGGATCTGCGTTGTGGGCGAGATCTTGCCGGCGCCTCCCTCATCGCCTTGCCGCTGTTTGTCATCTTTGCGTTCTGCTACCGCTACTTCGTCGCGGGGCTGACGGCGGGTGCGCTTCAAGGGCCAGGAAAAATTCTGAGAGATCCGCCCTCGCCCTGCCGAGGCGGGAGACGCGCCAAAGGCCGGAAGTCCGAAGGCATTCCATAGCCATGCGGCATTGCCGGATCGTGAGCTGCCGCGCGCCACGCCGCCTCCGGCGATGCACGCTTCTTGGCCTTGGTTCGCCTAACAGCACCGCTACGCCTCGCTGGTTCGGGAGAGATGAGCGTTCATCTGTTGCTCGGCCTGGCTGACCTGTCGTTCTTCATGGCTTCCAGGATCGGTCAATGATCTCTTGGCAATAGGGGGCTGGCGCCCGCGACTATGGTCGGCAAGTAGACCTTCCACCGATGCCCGGGATAGCTCGTGGAACGATCTCTGCCACGCGGAGCAAAATGTCATTCTTGGTGGCGGAAAAGATCGCAAGATGGAACGCCCCTGTCCTCGCGCTCATGCTTTGGCCTCTGGATAGGCGCTTGTTAGTCTCTTCAAGTATGGTATTGATCTCGCGGATGTTGTCCGCAGTCCAGTGCGTGCAGGTTAACCTGACCGCCTGCCCTTCGAGCATACGGCGACCTCCATGACGGCTTTGTATACTCTTGGCCTCGAATGGAACTCCTGATTCAGTATAAAGCATTATATTATCGATGCCGCCTTCTGATCTTCGCAGATAGATCCCAGAATTTGGGCGCCGTTCTATCACCGCATGGTTTCTGCGCGGCCAGAGCGGCTTCACGAACGGCGCCGGCGGCTGGTCTCGAAACTTCTTCTGCGAAATCGCGCTCTGGAGATGGCAACCGTTCGGAGGGCTGAGAAGTGGCGCCTCCCGGATGAAGGAAAGTGATCCCTTCCGATGGCGAGTTCGGGGGCGGAGCCTCAAGCTTGTCGGTTCGATTTCGCCTATTGGGTCCTGGAATAATCCTGCCTGGTCCTGCCGATCACTTCGATTTCGATCTCTCCGATGGCTAATCATGGTCTGCCAAATTGGCCAAACCAG
The DNA here is from genome assembly GCA_016713305.1 of Betaproteobacteria bacterium. Lineage (NCBI taxonomy): Bacteria > Pseudomonadati > Pseudomonadota > Betaproteobacteria > Betaproteobacteria bacterium. Next base: position 4,019 of record JADJPK010000019.1, on the reverse strand, counting down.
TCCTTTAGAGGTAATCTTGAGATCCTCGGTTGAATCTACCCCGTTTGCAGATATCAGGCTAAGAAATTGAAGCATCTGAAACCCGCCAAATCCACCCAAAGAATTGATTTCCCGGCACGGATAGCCTTGAGACGGATCTGTTTGTTGTCAGGCGGCGGCGGCTCGGGCGGCGTGCGTGCCGCGCGGATCGCCGCCGTCGGCCTGGCGCCCGCGGCTCGATCGCCGAAGAGTGTCTGATGGGCGGCACCTGCGTTGTCCGCGGGTGCGTGCCGGAAGAAGCCGCCCGCCCGTACGCCTCGCATTTCAGCCACGACTTTGCGGATGCGGCCGGTTTCGGCTGACCGCGCTGCTCGTGACCTTCGACCGGCCGGACCCTGATCGCCACCAAGGACAATGAGATCGCGCGGCTGGGAGCGTCTTTATACTTCCATTGTCGAGAACTCAGCGACAGGTCATCAGGGTCGCGCGCCGTGTTCGATGGATCCGCATACGTTGGTGCTCAGATGAGCGGCAAGAAACCCGAGTCGAACAGTCATCCTGATCGCCACGGGCGGCGCGCCGAACTACGGCAAGATGATCCCGGCATTGAGCTGCGATTTCCTCGAACGAGGCGTTTCATCCGCCCGCACCTGCCGAAGCGCATCTGATCCAGGGCGGCGGCTATCGCGCTGGAATTCGCCGGCATCTTCGCCGGCCCGGCTCCGACGTGACGGTGATCTATCGCGGCGACAAGCATTCTGCGCGGCTTCGACGACGATGTGCGCGCCCGATGTCCGCGCCGAGATGGAGAAGGACGGTATCACGCCCCTCACCGGCTGCACCGTGGACAAGATCGAGAAGCATTCCGTGGCGATCGAGTACACCGCATCTGTCGAAGAACGCTCCAGCATCGCCTCCGACAAGGTGATGTCCGCGATCGGCCGCCAGCCCAACGTCGCCAATCTCGGGCTGAGAAGGCGGTGTTGCCATCAACTCGGAAGAACGGCGGCATCGCCGTCAACGAATCCTCGAAAGCCTGTACCTTATATCTACGCGGTCGGCGACGTGTCACCCATCGCTTCAACCTGACTCCGGTGGCGATCCGCGAAGGCCATGCCTTCGCCGACACCGTGTTCGGCGCGCCGGTGAAGGTCGATCACGCCGATATTCCAATGACCGTTCTACGCAGCCGAGGTCGGCAACGCCGGCCTGACGGAGAGGCGACAGGCGAGGGCCCAGTCCGCTGTCGTCGATGTCTACAAGACCACCTTCCGCCCGCTGAAGGCGACCATGTCAGGCAGCCAGTCGCGGGTGCCGATGAAGCTGGCGGTGGATGGTGCGACCGACCGCGTGCTCGGTGCCATATCTGTCGGGCCGGGCGGCCGAACTCACTCAGCGGTCATCGCCATCGCCGTGAAGATGAAGGCGACAAAGGCCGACTTCGACGCCACCATGGCGCTGCACCCGACCTCCGCCGAGGAGTCGGTGACGATGCGCACCGGTAATGCACGTTGCGCGCAGACGCGGCGGCGTAGAAAGCTCCAGTTCCGATCGGGATTGTGTGAGTTCAGGCCGTGAGCGCGCCGGTTATGCGGTGCCGCCAAACACCACTTGATAGTACGGTTGATCGCACCAAACCTGGTCCGACCAATATATCGGGGTGAACTACCCAGTTAAAGAAGAAGGTCCTCGCCATCCGGCGGGTTGCTTGTAGTCGAGGTGCTGATGCGAAATTCGGTTCTGGCCGGAGCGAAGATTGGGCCCGGCCATGGAAGTGCGGTGGATTTTTGACTCGACCCGTCATGACGCATCCACCTCATTGTGGAACGAGGGGGCCAAAGCGGGAGCCTCCCGGTTGGCTATTACTGACGAGCAGGGCAACGTCTGGTCCTATCGAAGATTGATCGATACGGATCGAGGCCGTCGGCAGGTGATATGGGCGCTACTAGGGAATCCGGGTCCCGGTGATCGGGTCATGGTGGTGGGCGAGAACTCCACTGACGCCAACGTCCTGATGTAGCGGGTCAGCCGGCTTGATGCGGGGGTGGTGATGACGAACGCCCGGCGGGGTCCGCAATGAACTGGACGTCATTGAGCAGATATCGTGAAACCCAGACGCGGTATTCTAGCAAGCGCACGGAATATCGGTGGAAGGCAGACGCAGCAGCGCCGGCGGCGTCTGGTTTCAAAGACGATTCACAGGATTGAGCGACCAGGTAGGTAAGCTGGAAGGGCGAAGCACCGTCTTCTGAGGAGGTCTATGAGGATCCTGCCCGCCAGGTTGCTGTTCTCATCTACACGACTGGAACCACTTCACGCCTGAAGGGAGTGATGCTCAGTCACCGCAACCCGGCTCACGGGTCGGGCCGAGGCAAAAGAACCAACACGCTTCTTCCCGAGGACGCTCGCCGCCTCGCGTTATGCCGACTTGACAGTCCAGCGCTGGGCTGACGTCGCTGCAGGCAGTGGCGCTGTCATGGCGCGCAACCTGAAGAGATCATGCCGAGGTTCTCTCACGCGAGCAATCGATGCCAACGGGAATGTCGGTTCATTGACCATCTTCAAACCCGTTGCTCCTAAGTGCTGCTGTCGCGGATCATTGCTTACGCCGATCGGAAAAATACCATCGTTTACGCCCGACAACCTTTCTGGTATGTCTCGACAGGAACGGCACCAATACCGGATCTGTCTCTGCGACAGCAGCGGCGATAGTCTGCTCGGCGGTGGAAGTTCCAAATGGTTACGGACTGATCGGAGACGTCTCCGACCATCAGTCGGACGCTGCATGCCATGGGAAGTTAACGAAAGGCATCGGACCGCCAAAGGCTGAATCGAAACCAAGATCGTCGGACCTGATGGCGGGAAGTACCCGATGAGAAGCGGGCGAACTGCTCGTTCAAGGGCCCAACGGGATGTTGGGGTATTATGGTCAGCCGGACATGACCGCGGAGGCGATCGATCGCGAAGGATATTTGAAAACCGGAGATATAATCAGCCGGCTGCCGTGGGCGGCGAACTTGTATCCAAGGCCGGTCGAAGGAGCGTAATTATCAAAACCGGGCTTCAACGCCCATCCAAGCCTGGAAATCGAGGCTGTCCTCAAATTCTCATCCGGCGGTTCTAATTCTGCGGTAGTCGGAAGATCAATCGAGGGGCAACGAGAAATTCATCGCTTTCGTTGCTGAGCCGACCCCCCAGCACCATCGAAGTGGCCGAACTGCTCGCGCGCGTGGAGCGGCAGCGGCAGAACGGCGCGGTTGCAGCAGATCATTGTCCATGCCGGAACTTCCAGTAGCCCTGAACGGGGAAGATTAGAAAGCACGACTTGAAAGCGCGCCGAGGAAAGTCCTTTTCATCGCGTTATATTCACGGGTTTAACGAATTACAGACCGGATCCGAATGGGGGTGGAGCGTTGCGGGGTCGCGAGTGATTTACCTTGATACAAAGTTCCGTATCGATGGATCCTGGCGCGATGGAACGATGGAAAGATATCAAACAGAGCCACATCCTGAATCCGTTGGCGACGGGAAAATTGGATCGGAACAGTTGCGCACGCGTTCCATCCCCGAGCTTCCGACGACGCACTTTAATCGGCCGTGCGCGGGTCTGAATTGCCAGGCGGAGGACGTCTTCCTTCGAGCGATACAATTTCGCCGATGCGGGGGGCTGCTGAAAAGCTCCAGTGAGCGAGCCAGCCTCACGCGCGCGTATCAGCAAGACGCTCGAGCAAGCCCAGCCGCCGGGCGAGGCGAAGCGCGGAGGTGCTGTCGGCGCGCAGACATCATCGACCGGTTCGCGTGAGTGAGGCGCGTCGATCCTACGGTCGGACCATTCTGTCACGTTCCGGCGCCGGACAGCAGGTCGTGATCCGCGGAGCCACTACCCTGGTCGCCGCCTTCACGGGGGTTAATTTTCCGATCAACCCGGCCGTCAGAAAGATATCAGCTGGGATGGCGGCCGGGTGCGCCGTGATTCCGAAGGGACCCGGAAGAAACGGGGGCAAGTTGTGCAGCCTGGTCAATGCTTATGTCGATGCCGG